>RFPW01000230.1 GCA_009925965.1 Betaproteobacteria bacterium | reverse complement strand
TTGACCCTTCAAGAGCGGTCAATCGAGACCGATCAAGCGGTCCATCGGGTGCGACACGATCCTGCCGGTGTCGTCGTGATTATTACGCCCTGGAATGCCCCGCTCATGCTGGCGACCTGGAAATTAGGCCCGGCGCTGGCCGCTGGCAATACGTGCATCCTCAAGCCGCCGGAATGGGCGCCATTGACCTGTTCGCTCTTGGCCGATGCCGCTCATGCGGCTGGGTTGCCACCGGGGGTTTTGAATGTGGTCCAGGGCGGGGGCTCCACCGCAGGGGCCCGATTGGTTGCCGATCCACGAATCGCCCGAGTGTCCTTCACCGGCAGTGTCTCAACGGCAAGACTCATCGCTCAAGCGGCCGGGGCGAATCTCGTGCCCTGTAGCCTCGAACTCGGCGGCAAAAGCCCCTTCATCGTGCTTGATGATGCTGATATCGATGCTGCGGCTGCGACTGGGGCCTTGATGTACCGAAACGCCGGTCAAGTTTGCCTTGCTGGAACACGCTTTCTAGTCCATCGATCGGTCTCTGAGCGATTCCTGGCGAGTATGCGAGCCATCGTCGAACAGCTTCGCGTGGGAGATCCACGGAACGAGTCCACCGAGGTGGGTCCGATCATTCACCCGCGTCAGGTTGAGCGTGTGCTCGGTTACGTCGACCGCGCCGTCGCCGGCGGAGCGCAGCTCCTGTGGGGCGGCGGCCGACATGCGTTTGGTGCTCAGTACCTGCAGCCCACGATGCTCGCTGGTGTTAATCAAAGTGATGAAATTGTGCAGGACGAGGTCTTCGGCCCGGTACTGACCCTGCAAACTTTTGCGAGCGACAACGAAGCGGTCGAACTGGCAAACGGCACTGACTATGGCCTTGGTGGCGTTTGTTACGGCGAGCAGGCGCATGCGACTGAGATTGCCGATCAGGTACGCACGGGGTTCATCTGGGTCAACTGTTTCGGTATCCGCGATCTTGAAGCACCCTTTGGGGGCATTAAGCGCAGCGGGATTGGCCGCGAGGGCGGTAACTGGAGCTTTGATTTCTTTTGTGATGTCAAAGACGTTGTCCTGCCAAAGAAGCCATTCCGGCCCAGCTTCAGCCATCGTTAAAAAAGGATCCTCTCAATGGACGGGAAAGTCGTCGGCGCTGCACTGGTATCTCATCACCCAGGGTTAATGCAGTGCGAAGAGTTCCGGGTGCTGCAAGGCGCCGGTCGGGATTCGGATCTCATCGCCGGTTACTCGCGTCTCCGTCGCAAAATCACCGAAGTTTCGGCACAAGTCGTTATCATTTTTGACTCACATTGGTTCACCACCGGTTATCACCTGGTTGATGGCGGCGCGCATTACCGCGGGATGTATACCTCGGATGAGATGCCCTGGTACCTGCACGGTGTCCCCTACGATTACCGTGGTCATCCGGAATTAGCGTCGTTAATTGAGTCCGTTTCGCGGGAGCGGGGTGGTTACAACCGTGCAATTTCGCATCCCGATCTTGGAAGGCATTACGCCACGATCAATATCGTCAAGCAGCTCTGGCTCGAACGTTCAGGGATCCCAGTCGTTACGGTGAGTTCTTGCCAGAACTGTGATTGGCATCACTTTTTAGAGTCCGGCGAGACCATCGGCGAGGCCGTACGCCGAAGTGGGCTTCGGGTTCTGTTGCTCGCTTCCGGGGCACTCAGTCATAAATTCAACCCGATTGACTGGAAACCCAACAACCCACGAATCTTTGACGAGAGCAATGTCTCCTGCCCCGAGAACATGGCGAGCGACAAAGCAGTGATCGAACTCTTCCTTCAGGGGCACCACCGCGAGGTACTAGACCGGTGGGACAGCGAATTCCGCCGCCTACCTTGGGAAGCCTTTGGTGCGCATTACTTGCAAATGGCTGGGGCATTGGGTGGCCGCAAATGTCAGGCTCGTGGTGAGCCATTGTCGGCTTATGAAAATGCACGTGGCACCGGCAATGTACATATTTGGTTTGACATGGAAACCCAAGCGGCTGGAGCGGTCGGATGAATTTTGAGTTTCCGTTCGACACACTTCCAGCCGTCATGAGCGGGCCGCGCATTGAGCGTAGGCGCGCCCTCATTGGGGGTAGCGCCTTCTGGGGGACGTTACTCGACGATGAAATTCTACTGCTCGACGATGGTCGGAAACTCGAAGCCACCGGCGCAAGCTATCTGCCTCCCGTAACCCCAACGAAGGTCATCGCGGTCCACATCGCCTATAAATCCCGTAGTGTCGAGACACGCAACAAACCCAAGCCAACCGATACGCCGACTTACTTTACAAAGCCGCTGACGTCGCTAAATGGGCATGGCGGGCAAATCCTGAAGCCTGCGGACTGTAAGTACCTGAATTACGAGGGGGAGTATGCGGTCGTGATCGGTCGCGTTTGCCGCAATGTGACACCGGATGAAGCCTGGTCTTACATCGGTGGTTTCTGCGCAGCACTTGACATGGGGTTGCAGGATTTTCGAGACACCGATCAGGGCAGTATGTTGCGGGTCAAAGGCGCAGATTCATTGCTTCCGATCGGTCCTGGTGTTGTGACGGGCGTCAATTTGTTTGAGCAGACCTTGCGAACTTATGTCGATGGCCTCGTTGTCCAGGAAGCGCATATCGGGGAAGAGACCATCTGGGCGCCCAACTACGTCATTGCTGACATTGCGCGGCACATTACCCTGTTGCCTGGGGATGTCATCTTGATGGGTACGCCATGCCATTCACGCAGCGTTGACCCTGGGCAGTACGTCGAGTGCGAAATCACCGGTATTGGCCGGGTTGGCGGAACGGTTGTCGCGATTCCTGCACCACGCGCGGCGGCGTTAGGGGTTGGACACATGCCTGCCGATACGGCCGAGGTTCAGCGCGTGGCGCTTGGGTTTGACGAGCGGGTACCGGAGTACTTAAAGGACAACCTTCGAAGGGCCCGACAGTTGAACGCTCACTCACAGTAGGTTTCAATCCCATGGCTGAATTGGAAGGTAGACAAAGCGTGCTCGAACCAAAGTTCCATGTTGCGCTTGCCCACGAGCTTGATGGCGCCGAGAGGTCCCGGTCCCAGGTTGAACAGTTTTCCCGACGGTTCCCCAGAATGACCGTTGCCGACAGTTATGCGATTCAACGCGAGTGGGTAAAGCTTCAGCGTGAGACCGGTCGAAAACCGATTGGGCACAAGATCGGCCTCACGTCTCGCGCGATGCAGATTGCGTCGCAGATCACCGAGCCCGACTACGGTACGTTGCTCGACAGCATGTTGATTCGCGACGGAAGCGAAGTCGAGGTGAATCGATTCATCGTGCCGAGATTTGAGGCTGAGCTGGCGTTCATTCTGGCAAGGCCATTGGTCGGGCCGGGAGTCACCATGTTCAATGTGCTCAATGCGACCGATTACGTGGTGCCAGCGCTGGAGTTGATCGATGCACGCATCGAGCAATTCGACCGGCATACCAAAGCACCTCGCAAGGTGTTGGACACCATCGCAGACAACGCAGCCAACGCGGGCATTGTGCTCGGGGGGCGGCCCATGCGCGCCGATGCCGTT
>RFPW01000229.1 GCA_009925965.1 Betaproteobacteria bacterium | reverse complement strand
CTTTCCTAAATGTTCACTCGGATTCTTGTTCCCACGGACGGTTCGGATCTCGCAAATCAATCCGCTGCCAATGCCATCCAGATGGCCAAAGCGCTGTCCGCCACAGTGGTCGCGGTCTCGATTTTGCAACCGCTCGCTTCGATTCCGTTTTATGAAGGGGTCGGTATTGTGGGCGCAGGAGCCGATGACTTAATGACGGCTCAGGCGCGCAAGCGCGCTGATCAGGCGGTTGAAGCGATCGGTGCCGTTGCTCGCGGGGCGGATGTTCAATGTGAACTCCGCGTGCGCGAGTCCGACTCGATTGTTCACGGGATTGTCGAAGCGGCCGCGGAATACCGCTGCACCCTGATATTTATCGGCAGCCATGGTCGCCGTGGGCTCACCGGTTTGTTGATGGGCAGCGTGACGCGTTCTGTTCTGTCCGACGCCCATTTGCCGGTGCTGGTGTGGCGATCCTAATTAGACCACCCCCGTTAACCCGAGTATTGCGCCCGCGGCTAGCAACCAGAGCGGGTTGGGGTTATAGCGGATCGTCAGTAACAGCGCCATAGCAGCAAGCAGGTAAGAGGCGATGGCCGAGGCCGAGGTTTGACTCGCGCCTCGCGCCAGCAAAAGGCTGCTCGCGGCGACAAGACCGACGGTCACCGGTACAAGACCTTCCTGAATGTTTCGAGCCCATTCGGCCTCGGCAACCCGGTCGCGTAATGTGGCAACGCCCCCGGCCAGTAGCGCCGAAGGTAGGCAGATTGCGCTGAGACTGACAATCGCCCCCGGAATGCCGGCCACTTGCCATCCGATCGCAGCCACGACCAGAACATTCGGTCCTGGGGCGCCCTGAGTGATGGCAAAAAGCGTCGTGAACTGGGCGTCGTCCATCCAGTGGTAGGTTTCGACGACCAGCCGATGCATCTCGGGCAGTAAGGGGTTGATGCCGCCAACAGCCATCAGCGAGAGCTTGGCAAAGACAACGGCCAGTTCAGCAAGCAGGTCGTTATCCACGTTGTCTGAACGCCAAAAAAATTCCGAGCCCACCGAAAATCAGCAATGTCGGGAGCAGGTGCCAGCGAAGGACCGTGATTCCCAAGACACTCGTCATCACCAGGCTGAGTTTGGGGATCCATCGCATCGCATCGCCTTCGATCAGGGGCTGTGCCATTCGCCAGGCCATTGCGCCCACCAAGCCCGCAGCGACGGCGGCGATCCCGTGCAGCGCCGCAGTGATTTGTGGCACATCGGAGCTATTTGCATAAATCGCAAGCAGGCTCAGCAGAATGACCAGCGGCATCGCCAGGATCGCTGTAAATGAGGCGATCGCGCCGGGGATTCCCGCAAACCGCAGACCGATTGCGACACTGAGGTTGACAATATTGGGTCCCGGTAACAGCTGGGCGATCGCTAAATCCTGACTAAACGCCTCCTCAGAAAGCCACCGCCTTCGCTCGACCAGGGCCCGGCGGGCAATGGGCAGCACGCCGCCAAATCCGGTGATCCCGATTTGCAGGAAGCCAAGAAACAACTGACCGATCGTTGGCGGGGAGACTTTCATTGAGGGCTGAGTTCCGAGGAGCGGTTGGATCCGGAATGACGTAGCATTAGGAGTCGTGAAATATTCCTCTAAAACCCGTCCATCCGTCGAATTCAAGGGATTCGAAACACCCTCGTTGCGTGCGGTGCTTCGGGAGGCCTCCGCGTTGGCGCTACAGGAAACGCTCGAGCGGATGTGCGAGCAGCAGCCTGATTTTTTTGGTTGGCAGCCGGTCTTGATTGACCTGACACGGCTCGGCGATGTCACCGACAGCCTGGATTGGCCTGCTGTTTTGCGTGCCTTTCGTTCGGCCCAACTGCATCCTGTGGCTGTTTGCGGCGCGCCCGAGTCATTCCGGGAAAGAGCCGAGGCGCTTTGCCTTGGGTTGGTCGATCTCCCCGAACCGGCGCCTCATTCGAGCAGGGCGCCAGCCGATACGCAGGTCGCTCAGTCGTCGGATCGGTCGGCCCAGCCCACATTGCCTCCCCCTGAGCGATCGGCGCAGGCACCGGAAATGCAAGCGCCCGAGCAGCCCCTGCTGGATGCGATGATCATTGATCGTCCGATCCGTTCGGGCCAGCAGATTTACGCCCGTGATCGCGATCTGATTGTGATGGCCGTGGTCTCGCCAGGCGCTGAGGTCATCGCGGATGGCAACGTGCATGTTTACGGATCGCTTGCGGGCCGGGCAATCGCGGGCGCTCGCGGGCGCCGAGATGCCAGAATCTTTACGCTCGACCTACGCGCTGAGATCGTCGCGGTCGCTGGGCTCTACAAAACGTTTGAAGAGGGTGTCCCCGAAAACTTGCGTGGCAAACCCGTGCAGATCGCGCTGGGAGCGGAGAACGCCGACGCCCTTGAAATCCGTCCGATTTAAATGAACGAACACCGATAGACGCATCCCCATTGACCCATCCTTTATTCAACCATTCCGAGAAAGTGTCAGCATCATGAGTCGAGTCATCGTCGTCACCTCCGGCAAGGGTGGCGTGGGTAAAACCACCACGTCTGCCAACCTGTCCGCCGGTCTCGCCTTGCGTGGCAAAAAGGTCGTTGTGATCGACTTCGACGTCGGTCTTCGTAACCTTGACCTGGTGATGGGTTGCGAGCGTCGGGTCGTCTACGATTTCGTCAACGTCATTCAGGGCGAAGCGACTCTGAATCAGGCGTTGATCCGCGACAAGAATGTCGAGAATCTGCACATTCTGCCGGCCAGTCAGACCCGCGATAAAGACGCACTGACCGAAGCCGGCGTCCAGAAAGTCATCGAAGATCTGAAGGCAATGGGCTTCGATTACATCGTCTGTGATTCGCCCGCTGGCATCGAATCAGGGGCTGTCATGGCCTTGACCTTTGCCGACGATGCCATCGTTGTGGTGAATCCCGAAGTCAGTTCGGTGCGAGATTCGGATCGTATTATCGGGATCATCCAGTCCCGGTCGCGCCGGGCCAAAGAAGGCCAGGAGCCGGTCAAAGAGTATCTGCTCGTGACCCGCTACTCGCCACGCCGTGTAAAGGCTGGCGAGATGCTTAGCCACGGCGACATTCTCGAGATCCTTAAGGTGCCGTTAATGGGCGTGATCCCCGAGAGCCAGCGGGTCCTGGAGAGCTCCAATCAGGGTCTTCCGGCGGTCCATCAAAAGGAAACCGATGTCGCGCAGGCCTATCAGGATGCGATTGATCGCTATCTGGGTAATGACCAGCCTTTGCGATTTGTCGATGAGGAAGACAAAGGGTTTTTCCGCCGCCTGCTGGAAAGCGTCGGGGTTGGTGGTTCAAGCAAATCTGCCTAAGCGGGAAGGGATCCACCGTGTCATTTCTTGATTTTTTCACCAAGCGCAAGCCCGCTACGGCCAATCTCGCGAAGGAACGGCTGCAGGTCATTATTGCCCGTGAGGGAAACCGCTCGAGTAACCCCGAGTTGATTCAGCAGATCAAGCGGGCAGTACTCGAGGCGGTGGGCAAATTTGTCCAGGTCAGGCCCGAGGACATCGCGATCGAGGTCGAAAATCAGCGCGATCTCGAGGTCCTCAGCGTCAGCGTGA
>RFPW01000228.1 GCA_009925965.1 Betaproteobacteria bacterium | reverse complement strand
CCGGTGCGCTCGCGAGCTACCAGGTCATGTTTGATGCGTATCAACGGATTTTCAATCGAATGGGCTTGCGGTTTCGGGCCGTCACTGCGGATACCGGATCGATTGGCGGTAGCGCATCCCACGAGTTTCAAGTGTTGGCCGATACGGGCGAGGACGCGATTGCCGTGTCTGACGCGTCGGAGTACGCAGCCAACATCGAATTGGCTGAAGCGCTGGCCTTGTTACCGGACCGCGCGATGTCTTCGCAGCCTCTTGCCAAGACGGCCACGCCGGGGTGCTCGAAGTGCGAGGCGGTCGCGGAGTTGCTTGGCATCGCGCTCGCGCAGACCGTGAAATCGGTGGTACTCGCAGTCGACCCGATTCCTGCAACCACTGCGATACCGGCGGCCTCTGCTTCTACTTCTGCCTCTGCCCCCATAGCGCCTGCGCGCCCCCGGATTGTCCTGATGCTGGTGCGCGGTGATCACGAACTGAACGAAGTCAAAGCCGGCAAAGTGGCGGGAATGGAGGGTTTTCGGATGGCGACTGACGCCGAGATCCTGGAGGCCTTTGGCTGTCCACCGGGCTATCTCGGGCCGGTCTTTACGAACGGCGAATCGGCATCGACGGTTCGCGTGATCGCGGATCGTACCGTCGCGAATATGGCCGATTTTGTGGCGGGTGCGAATGCGGTGGACTTCCACTGGACCGGTCTGAATTGGGGACGCGATTTACCCGAACCTGAGGTGGCGGACTTACGCAATGTGGTTGCGGGGGATCCTTCTCCAGACGGGCATGGTCATCTGCAAATTGTTCGTGGCATTGAGGTTGGGCACGTCTTTTACCTGGGCACCAAGTATTCGGAATCCATGGGTGCAACTGTGCTGGATCAGGACGGCAAGCCCCGACTGTTGGAAATGGGTTGTTACGGGATCGGCATCACCCGACTGGTCGGTGCTGCGATTGAACAGAATCATGATGAACGCGGGATCATTTGGCCGCGCGCACTGGCGCCTTTTGAAGTGGTGATTTGTCCGGTGGGTTACGACCGCCAGGAGGCCGTGCGCGACGCGGCCGACGCGCTTTATGCGGCGCTTCAGGCCGCCGGCATCGAGGTGATTCTGGATGAGCGCGGCGAACGCCCCGGGGTGATGTTTGCCGATTGGGAATTGATCGGTGTGCCCGTTCGGATCACCGTCGGTGAACGCGGTTTGCGCGATGGTGTGGTCGAAATCCTCAGTCGGCGGATGGCAGTCGGCGTAGCCCCCGATGCCGTGCGCATTGACGAGGTGGTCGCGGCGGTTCAGGGTCAACTCGAGCGCGCCTGATACACGGATGAATTTCTCAACCCGATGATTCGGCTGCTCATCCTGACATGGGCCCTGATGTCGAGCATGGCCTGGGCGGGGCAGCAACGTCTCGAGCCGCTGTCTGATTCGGTTCGGACCGCGTTGACGGCCGCTGTCGCTGACCGGTCTCCCCCAGAGCCCCTGTTTGATTCGCCGCTGGAACGCGCACGCTGGCTGGCCCGGATGAATGCCCGGCTCCCCCTGCGCTCGATGCCGGAATATGACCATCGGGTGGAATTTCTGCGCACCCTCCACTACGAGGCGCAGCGCGCCGGGCTCGATCCGTTGCTGGTTCTCGGCCTGATCCAGGTCGAGAGTGGTTTTCGTCGCTATGCGGTCTCAAGCGCGGGTGCGCGCGGCCTCATGCAGGTGATGCCCTTTTGGGCTCGCCTGATCAGTGCTGAGGATCCTGGCGTGTTGTTTGATCTGCGCGCCAACTTGCGTTTTGGCTGCGTGATCTTGCGACATTACCTTGACCAGGAGCGGGGTGACTTGTTTCGGGCCTTGGGCCGTTACAACGGCTCGGTGGGCCAGTCTGCCTACCCCGACGCCGTGATTGCTGCCGCCCGCCGCTGGGGTTGGAGCGAGGTCAGTCCCGAGGTCAGTCCGGCCCGCCCAACGACGTTGCCAACGACGGGACCTGCGGCGCTCGGGCTTTAAGAAATGGCGCCAGGATGCGCGCGGTGTGGGAGACATCGGTCCGCTGCGCTAATTCCTCAGGCGTATTCATCGCCACCAGTCGACCACCACCTTCGCCGCCCTCGGGTCCGAGGTCGAGGATCCAGTCGGCTTCGGCCCACAAGTCCAGATCATGTTCGATGACGACCACCGTGTGGCCAGCATCGACCAGGCGGTGCAGGACCGCAATCAGCCGTTCGACATCGGCCATATGTAAGCCTGTGGTGGGCTCATCGAGGACGTACACTGCGGGTTCAACGAGGGTCCTGAATACTTTGGGTGCTTGGCTAGTTTTGCTTTTTTTGCCCGCCTCGCTCCGCTCGATCACGACCTGTGGCATACGCGCTTTGGCGAGTTCAGCGACCAGTTTGATTCGCTGAGCCTCTCCCCCCGAGAGGGTTGGGCTGGGTTGGCCGAGGGTGAGATAACCGAGGCCGACATCCTGCAAGAGTTTGAGTTGATTCTGGATCGAAGGGTGAGCCACAAAAAACAGAACAGCCTCATCCACTGACATGGCGAGTACGTCGCCGATGGATCGCCCGCGCAGCAGGACGTCGAGGGTCTCGCGGTTAAAACGTCGGCCATCACAGCCATCGCACACGACTTGAACGTCGGGCAGAAAGTTCATTTCAATTCGTTGTACCCCGGCGCCATCGCAGGAGGCGCAGCGCCCTTCCCCCGCATTGAATGAGAAACGACCAGCGGTGAATCCCCTTAATCGCGCCTCGGTCGTGTCTGCAAAGAGCTTGCGGATGGCGTCCCAGAATCCGATGTAGGTGGCCGGACAGGAGCGGGGGGTCTTTCCGATGGGCGTTTGATCGACTTCGAGGACCCGGCGAATGCTCTCGTCGCCCGTCAGCGTTGCACAGCCGATCGGGCTCAGTTGGTTTGCCCCCGGTGACCGAGGGCCCTGCGCAGCGAACCCGTGCTCCCGGCGCACATTGACGCGGCGGCTGAGCGAGGCCAGCAGCACGTCACGCGCGAGCGTCGACTTTCCGGATCCTGAGACACCCGTGACGACGGTCAAACGCGCGAGTGGAAACCAGGCATCCAAGCCTGCTAAATTGTGCAGCGTGGCATTGATGAGTTTGATCGCCGGCAGATCCGGGCTAACTGGTCGGCGTGGTCGTGAAGGCCGCTCTGGGGGCGATAACAGGCAACGTGCGGTGGTCGATCGGTGTTGTCCCGGACCAGCCGAGCGGACTTGATCCATCAACGCCTGCAGGGGACCTTGACCAACGACCTCACCCCCCTGATGGCCAGCGCCGGGGCCGATATCAATCACTTGGTCCGCGCGTCGAATCGTTTCTTCGTCGTGCTCCACCACGAGCAAGGTGTTGCCGCGCGCCTGCAGGGTGGTGAGCATGTCGAGAAGGACCCGATTGTCTCGCGGGTGCAGACCAATGGTCGGTTCGTCCAGGACGTAGCAGACGCCCTGCAGGGTGGAGCCCAACTGGGCGGCCAGGCGAATTCGCTGGGCCTCGCCACCCGAAAGGGTCGGAGCCGATCGATCGAGGCGCAGGTAGCCCAAGCCGACGTCGCGCAGGAAACCAAGCCGGGACTG
>RFPW01000227.1 GCA_009925965.1 Betaproteobacteria bacterium | reverse complement strand
AGTCCTCCCGCTTCGATGATCGCAAACCCCTGCATGCGCAAAGACGATTGCAACATCTGCAGCGCCGTCGCGCGTGGCACCGGCTTGGGCGTCTCCAGCGTTAATTTGCCTTTAACCCGGGGATCAACCACAAAGGTGCGCCCGATGAGATGCCCGAAGGCGCCAATCACCGCATCGAGGTCCGCGTCTTTAAAGTTGAGCGCCACTGGCTCATTGGGATTAGCGACGGAGGGGACCGAGGGCGACGCCGAGGTCGCATTGGACGACGAGGACGAGGACGAGGACGAGGACGAGGTCGGGGCCGGGGTCGGAGTCGAGGTCGATGCCACCGTCGCTTTTTTTGCCATTGCCGTCGAAACAGGCGTTAGTGGCAGGCAAATGACGAGGCAAAGCAGACCAAGCCTTGGAAGCGATTCCTTCATCCTGCAGGCTGTCACGGTGGGCCACTTAAGCCAGCGCCCGCGCCGACGAATGCAGCGCGCATCTTCAATGAACAAGTCAGGCTCCCAAGCGAATAATAGTTCGGCCACCTTCACGCGGTCCGATCAAGTTGAGCAACGGTGTCAATGCCGTCTGCATCGGTGCATCCGGCCAAGCCGCCAGCCGCAAACTGAGACCGCCGCGCGCATTCCATTGGCCGTCGCCTTCAAGATGGACCGGCCCGCTTAGGGTCTCCATGCGCAAGGCTGCGCTCTCACCAGCCGCGCGAACGGCCAGTCGCCAGGTCCCGAGCGGGCGCACCGGACTCATCGCGGAGGTCACGTCTGCAAGCTCAAGCGTTAGTGTGCCCCGGATTCCAGCCGAGTCAATCACCATTGGCTCCCATTGAACGCGCAAAGATCCGACAGGACGAACCGTGTTCCAGGGTGAACCCAACCCGGATAGCGCCAACCCGATCCACTCAAAGCGTCCTGCATCAACTCGCACCCCCGTGGCAACAGACCCCACTACGTGTACGGGGACGCCCCCTTCGGCCAGCGTCACGCGGGCGTCCAGCAATCCGATCAACAGGCGTGGGGAGAGGGTCCAACGCATGACGCCCGGTAATGCAAGGCCCTGTAATGGTGCCGGTGAGGGGTCGGAAGCCTGCGCTGAACCCAACGCTCGAGCGGGGTCAACAAGCACAATCCGCGCTGCACCTCGCCACAGCGTGCCCTCAGTTTGTGCCAAACGGACCCGCCCACCCGTGGCGTAAGTCAGCCAGAGATCGAGCAAGGAAGTCGGTGGGGCAATCGCCAAGACCCCAATCGCAACGCCTGCCGCAAGCAGCAGAGTCAACGCGACTTTCGGTACCCGACTCAAGGCGATTCCACCGGTGGCCGCTCAAAGCGGATTCGCGCCGACACCATTTCAGGAGTCTTGGTGCGCTCAATCTCGAGGCTGGTCGCACGGACGCGAAGATCACGCTGCGTGTCGGCAATCCACTGCAGTAGACGAGTCACCTGCACGCTATTAACCCGAAGCTCCTGCGAGGTCGTATCACCCCCCGGAAGCAACTCGGCGGGCAGGGCGTTTGCCTTCAACAGCCGTTCGAGCTCTGCACCAAGCGTTTGCGCCGATGGCGTACCTGCCCGGCTGGCGAGCCCGGCAAACTGATCGGCCATCCAGTCGACCTGTGCCAGCTGCGCACGTCTTTGCGGCAACTCCCGGTCGAGCCGCGCAATTCCGCGCAATGCCGGGGAAACAGCGAATTGATCGAGCACAAACATGACCAACACCAGTGCAGCCACTCCCAGCAACCAGCGCTCACGGGCGGCCAGCGCATCCCAGCGTCCGCGGGCCTCAGACTTCCAACGGGCGATCTGGCTCTGATCCGCGTTCATGACCCCAAGCTCACAATCGCGACCGGGTCACGTTCTTCGAATTGCAGACGCAAGCGTTCGCGACCCGCCGCCTCTCGCAGCGATTCTCGCGCGGCCGCTGCGTCGGCCCAGCCAGGTTGAAATCGCACTCGTAAACGACCGTCTCTGTAGTCAGCGGAAATCAACGCGTCCATGGCCCTTGGACCGAGAGCAGCGGCCAGCCGGGTCAAGAGCGCAGTCGCATCATCGGTGGCGGGCTCACCCGCACGAATTCGCGCCACATCAAGTCGACGCTGCATCTGTAACGACGCATCCACGATCGGTATCCGTGCCGGCAATACGGTACGCACCCGCTGTTCGATGGCGGCCTCGATGGCGGCGGACTCTTTTGACATCAGCCCCCATTGCAGATTGAGGCAAATGATCGCCGTCATTGCACACAGGGCCCCCAGTGCCAGCGGCCAGCGCCATCTGGGCCAGGACACCTTCACCGCGGGACGCCCTTGACGCGACCTCCCCGCCACCGCCTGCTGAAGGTCAATGGATGCGGGAACCGGGACCGGCATGGGGTGTGTAACGCCAACCAGGCCAGCCGCGCGAACGGCGGATTGGACTGCTTTCAGGGCCTCGGCATCGTCGGCGTAAAGGTTCACCGTTCCTTCGAATGGAATAGTGGTCTGAGCCAGCGCCAGTAGCGCCGCCGCAGACGATTCGAGATTGGAGGTTTCCGCTTCGACCCCGAAGCCATCGGCAGGTCCGAGCCGAATCGTCAGCGAGGAACCAACCCAAGCGATTGACCAGGTGTCCTCCCGCCAGGGAATCGTGAGGGGCGCAGGCCAGGCCGCTACGACGCGGATCCCTTGGCGGGCAAACCCCCCGACGATGAGGTCGTACCATTCTCGATCAACAACGCCCAAAACCCGCCGACCTTCTCCGAGGTCTGGGCCCAACGCGATACGACAGGCTGCAGGATCCTGAAGCAACGCATCTTCAATCAGATTAGGCAGGGCCTGTTCCAGACGGGCCCCAGTCAGGGGTGGCACCGTGGCAGTGACCAGCAGGACATCACGAGGGTCGAATACAACGGCGATCTCTTTGACACCCTTCAAAGCCCCCAGAACGCATCGTTCAGGTCCAATACCGGGGTCGCGCCAAACGGTCAGGGCGGCCGTATCCGTCAGGCCGTCCGCCGGCACTGCGGCCGGCGCGGAGGCGCGGGCTGGCAACCAGACAATGACCCCAATCGGGGCGCGTTGCCGCTGAAAAAAGGATCCTAGTAACGGTCCTGCCATACCAGTTCTACGAGTTCTCGACCTTTGCGTTCCAGGAGGGTGTCACTGCGTGACTCGATCCGATCGTAACGTACCGCTCCCCGGACGAGAAACCACGCCGATGTGACACCCCAACGTTCGGCCTTGAAAATCTGCGCCTGCGGCTCGTAGGCCTGGTTCGCATCGGTCAGATCCCGAAAGGGAACGCGCTCCCGGGCGGCCACAAACGCTCGCGCCTGAGACAGTTCCATGCCACTCGTGCGAGCGGCAATCACCTCGGCCGATGCAGTATTGATATTGAGTGGCGCGGTTCGAGGCAACATGACAATCAGTGGTTCGAGGGCAGCCACTGCGACCGCGTCGAACCCGGGGATCGTTAGCAGGTCAGCAGCCCGTCGAATCGGCAATGCGGTTGGACGCGATGTGTTGACCGAGCCAACCCCAGTCCCGGCCCCAGTCATGGGAGAGGTAGGTGGCCATCACATGGGCCCGCAGCAGCAGGTCGCTGATGCCCAGCAGTCCGCCGTT
>RFPW01000226.1 GCA_009925965.1 Betaproteobacteria bacterium | reverse complement strand
GGCGATCCGATCGCGCCCGCCTCGCCACAGCCCTTCACGCCCAGCGGGTTGTGCGTACAGGGGGTAACGGTGTGATCGACCACGAAATTCGGCAGATCGTCAGCGCGCGGCATGGTGTAGTCCATGAACGAACCGGTCAGCAACTGCCCAGATTCGGGGTCGTAGGTACACCCTTCAAGCATCGCCTGGCCCAGACCCTGTGCTAGTCCGCCATGGACCTGACCAGACACGATCATCGGGTTGATGATGTTGCCGAAATCGTCGACCGCCGTGAAGCGATCAACCCGTGTCACACCAGTCTCTGGATCGACTTCGACTTCGCACACGTAAGTCCCGGAGGGATAGGTGAAGTTGGTTGGATCGTAGAACGCATTTTCGTTGAGACCAGGCTCGAGCTTGTCCAGCGGATAGTTATGCGGGACATAAGCGGTCAATGCCACCGATCCGAACGGGACTTTCTTGTCAGTCCCGGCCACCACGAACTCGCCGTTCTCGAATTCGATATCGGTGTCAGCAGCCTCGAGCAGATGAGCCGCGATTTTCTTGCCTTTGGCGATAATCTTATCGACTGCTTTTACGATCGCAGAACCGCCAACGGCCAGCGAACGGCTGCCGTAGGTGCCCATTCCGAAGGGCACGCGACCGGTATCGCCGTGGACGATTTCCACGCTCTCGACCGGAATGCCAAGCTTGGCTGCCACGACCTGCGCGAAGGTCGTCTCATGGCCCTGACCATGACTATGTGAACCGGTGAATACGGTGACCGTGCCGGTGGGATGCACACGTACTTCGCCCGCTTCAAACAGTCCTGCACGAGCGCCGAGTGCTCCAGCAATGTTGCTGGGCGCTAGGCCACACGCTTCGATGTAGCAGCTGTAGCCCAGACCGCGCAGCTTGCCCTCGGCTTTAGATGCTGCCTTGCGGGCTGCAAACCCTGCCACGTCAGCGAGTTCAATTGCTTTGGAAAGATGCGCCTCGTAGTCACCCGTGTCGTAGGTCAGACCCACCGGGGTGGCATACGGGAACTGGGTAATGAAATTGCGCCGACGGATCTCGGCAGGGTCAAGGCCCATGTCACGTGCCGCGGTCTCAACGATCCGTTCGACCAGGAAGGTCGCCTCGGGCCGTCCGGCTCCGCGGTAGGCATCAACCGGCGCGGTGTTGGTAAACACCGCCTTCACTTCACAGTAAATCGCCGGAGTCTTGTACTGACCGGCCAGCAAGGTCGCGTACAGAATGGTCGGCACACAAGTCGAGAAAGTCGACAGGTAAGCCCCCATATTGGCGACCGTATGAACACGCAGCGCCAAGAAATGGCCCTGAGAATCCATCGCCAGCTCAGCGGTCGACAGGTGATCGCGACCATGCGCATCAGTCAGGAAGGCTTCGCTACGGTCTGCTGTCCACTTGATCGGACGGCCTACGTGCTTGCTGGCCCAGACCAGCGCGGTCTCTTCAGCATAGAGATAAATCTTGGAACCAAAACCGCCGCCAACGTCAGGAGCAATCACGCGCACTTTCGACTCGGGGAGTCCCAATACGAACGCGCACATCAGGAGACGCTCGACGTGCGGGTTCTGGTTCGAAACGTAGAGGGTGTAACTCTCGTCGTGCTTGGTGTATTGCGCATTGGCCGCACGCGGCTCCATCGCGTTGGGCACCAGCCGGTTATTGGCAAAAGTCAACTTAGTGACTTTCGCTGCGTGGGTAAATGCCGCATCAACTGCCGCTTTATCGCCATGGCCCCAGTCGTAACAAGTGTTGTGGGGGACTTCGTCATGGACCAGCGTCGCGTTGCTCTCGGCATGGGCCAGATCAATCACGGCGGGCAAGACTTCGTAATCAATGTCGATCAGCTCGGCGGCATCCTTGGCCAGGCTGGCCGTCTCGGCGACGATCAGGGCGACCTGATCGCCCACGTGGCGAACCTTGCCCTGGGCCAGCACCGGGTGCGCTGGCTCTTTCATCGGACTGCCGTCCTTGTTGTGGATCAGCCAACCGCAGGGCAGACCGCCCACCTTCGCCTCGGCCAGATCGGCACCGGTGAAGATATGCAACACGCCCTCAGCCGCAGCAGCGCGGCTGATGTCGATCGATTTGATTCGTGCATGCGCATGTGGGCTACGCAAGAAATAGGCGTAGCTCTGGCCCGGCAGCACCACGTCATCGGTGTACTGACCGGCGCCGGTCAGAAAGCGGAAATCCTCGCGGCGAAGGATGGATTTCCCGATCGGGGAATTCGACAAGTCAGTCATGATCGCGTCCCTTGAATAAGCGGTTACTTTTAGGCAGTCACCTGGCCAGCCTGGCAGCGCTGGATTGACTTGACGATGTTGTGATAGCCCGTGCAACGACAGATGTTGCCTTCGAGGCCTTCCCGAATTTCCTGCTCGGTGGCGTTTGGATGGTCTTCGAGCAACTGCACAGCAGACATCACCATGCCGGGCGTACAGAAACCGCACTGAAGGCCATGGCACTCACGGAACGCAGCCTGCATCGGATGCAGTTCGCCATCGTGACTCAGGCCTTCGATCGTGGTGATCTCGGCGCCCTGCGCCTGCACAGCCAGGATTGAGCAGGCTTTAATAGCGCGACCGTTCATGTGCACGGTACAGGCGCCGCACTGGGCGGTATCACAACCCACGTGGGTTCCGGTTAGATGCAACTGATCGCGGATCAGCTGGACCAAGAGGGTCCGGGGATCAACGTCGACCTTGACGGCACGCCCGTTCACGGTGAGCGCGATGGATTCGGTGGGATGGCTCAAAGTTGCCTCCTGAAGGCTGCTGATTTTTAGGGGTTCATCTGAACCCTCCAAGCATACTGGGACAACGCGGAACAAACCACGCGTCAGCCTGCGCGAGAGCGATCGGGTTTTCCCTGATGCCTCCAACCGCAAAACTTTCGTGCGGATGTCACACGCACGTCATTAATTAACGAGATCCTCCGGGGCCGCGACGTTCCCCGCTGCGTGCTCGCGCTAGAGATAAGAATTCCCCGACCCTTTCTGAAGGTTGTAATTTCATGAAAATTTGTAAGACCGCCCAACTAACGCTTGCCGCTGGCCTGCTGAGCCTACTGACCGCCTGCGGTGGCGACTCGTCGACGACTCCAACCACCACAAGCACTGCGCCCACGACCGAGCAGGTCGCCGCATTCACGAGCGGTTACAACAGTGGCGTTGCCGGACTGAAGAGCTTCAGTGGACTGACCAGCTCGGGTTTCGTGGACCTCTTCGATGATGCGTTCCTTGACGCGGGTTACACCAAGCAAGCGCTCAAGGACAACCTGACGCAGGAATCTTTCGCAGTCGCGGTCGCAGCCGATCTTTCGTCCTTCCCGGTCGCCGCATTGTCTGGCGTGACCGTCGCCGGCTGTGATGCCAATGGCGTCTGCACCTTGACTGCCACAGTCACGAACACGGACGTGGACACGACCACCACGACCTACACGATCCCCGTGAAATTCAGTAGCGGCAAGGTTCGCCTTTACGGCGACCAGAAGGCCGCCTGACGAACAGCCAGCTGACTGCGCCACTGCTCAGGACCATCTCCCCGAATACCGCCAATCATTGACAGGATCAATCCAAACATGAAGCCCCAGTTCAAAATGCGTGAGGTCGCCCTGGCGATCGCCGCCATCAC
>RFPW01000225.1 GCA_009925965.1 Betaproteobacteria bacterium | reverse complement strand
TGGAGAGAACAAGGGCATTCTTGATCCCTTCCTGCCGGTCAGCGAGCGACAACGCGCGCATGTCCAAAAGATGCTGGATGAGATTCACCAGCAATTTATCTTGGCCGTCAAGCAGGGTCGGGGCGATCGACTGAAGGAGCGGCCTGAGCTTTTTTCGGGATTGTTCTGGACCGGACAGCGTGCGATTGAACTTGGCTTGGCCGATGATCTCGGCACCGTTGACAGCGTGGCGCGCGATGTCATCAAGGAGGAGAACGTCGTCGATTTTTCCCCGCGGGAGAATGTGGCGGAGCGACTCGTGAAACGTTTTGGCGCGTCTGCTGGGAAGGCAATCGGGTTTGGTGCGCTGCTTGATCAACCCAGGTTGCGCTGATCGATCGGTCGGCCAAGAGCGCAAACACCGTCAATCGATTGGTCAAGTCGGGTGGTGTTTTTCGCCAAAGCGCGATCGTTTTAGAACCGATCCATTGTTGAGGGCCCGCGAGGTCGCAGGCGACGGCGATTGACGTCGTTGCCCTGAGAATTTTTAGGGCCGTGGTGATCATGGCCTGTGCCCGGTAAGGGGTCTCAATCCAGAGTTGAGTCTCTGCACCTCGTGCAGAACGGTCTTCCAAGCTTTGGAGCGCCGTCGCACGCTCATCGGGCTGGGCGGGTAAGTACCCCGCAAATGCGAAGCGTTGACCCTCCAGGCCCGAAGCCATTAAGGCCAAGAGGAGGGCGCTCGGCCCAATATGTGGCACGACTCGTATACCCGCCCGGTGGGCCGCAGCGACCAGTTGGCTTCCGGGATCGGCCACGGCAGGGCAGCCAGCTTCACTCACCAGTCCAGCATTCCGACCGGCCAGGAGCGGTTCGATCAGGTTGGGGATCTCGCCTGCCGAGGTGTGTTCATTCAACTCGCGGATTTCGATTTCCTGGATTGGACGAACCAGCGGCAGTCGCTTCAGGAAGGCTCGAGCGCTGCGAGCATTCTCCGCAATCAAATAATCGAGACCTGCTGTCAATGTGATCAGCGGGGCGCTGAGCTCAGCAACTGGATCGCCCGCTCCAGATAGGCCGATGGGTACCGGGATTAGATGCAGTGTTCCCGGTGAAGGGCTGCTCAAGGCGATTCCTGCGAAATGCCTAATAATGGATTCCAACCCCATTCCCGCAGCCAACTGGAAAGCCGGATCAAGGGTAGACCGATCAACGCGGTGGGATCGTCGCCCTCGATCGATTCGAGTAACGCGATGCCGAGTCCTTCGCATTTGGCCGAACCAGCGCAGTCGTAGGGCTGTTCGGCAAGTAGATACGCATCAATCTCTTCGGCGCTGAGCACTTTAAAGCACACTCGCGTATCGATCCGTTCGACCCGGCTGAGCCCACGGTCAAAGTCCACGAGTGCCAGGGCGGTGTAGAAGTGAACTGTGCGGCCCGATGACGCCTGCAGTTGCAAGCGTGCGGCTTCGTGATGGCCAGGTTTTCCAATTGGCACGCCGTCGAGTGTAGCGACCTGGTCTGACCCAATCGTCCATGTACCGGGGCTTGCAACAGCCTGCGCTTTCGATAGGGCCAAACGTGCCGATAAAGCCGTGGGCAATTCGCCCTGGTAGGGAGTTTCGTCGACGTTGGGGGCGACGACCTCAAACGGAATGCGCAATCGCGATAGCAACTCCCGGCGGTATGGCGAGCTGGACGCAAGCTGCAATCGGCGAGGTGGGACGTTGGTGTGGTGCATTGGGCGCTAATTCTGCGGGTATTCTATTCGGATGATAACTACCATCCCGCCCAGCATCGACGCCGAAGCTTTTGCACGAGCCCGCCAACGGTGCGAAGGTGGAGTCGATGCGGGCCAACTTGAACGCGTGGCAGCTGAGTTGTTCAGTCTCGAAGGCAAGCTGACCTGGTCGGTGGATGGTGAGCCCTGGACTGATCCGATGGGTCGCGACCGTCCTCATCTGCACCTGAGTGCCAGAGGTCATCTCCTTGTGACGTGCGCGCGGTGTCTGGGGCCGCTGCAACAAGCGATTGCGATCGAGCGTTGGGCTGCGCTCGCGCCCGATGAATCGAGCGCCGAGCAGGAAGACCTTGAAGCGGAGGCTTATGACGTTCTTGTCGCTTCGTCGCATTTTTCGCTGGCGCAGTGGCTAGAGGATGAGGTTCTTCTCGAGCTCCTGCGGGAACCTCGCCACGCCGACTGTTCATTGCCGGGGCATCTCCAGGATGATCGAACCAGCGCCTTCGCCGAGCTTGAATCTCTCAGGAAGCGCGAGTCGTAAAGTCTTGTTATACTTGTCGATTAGTTAATTTTCGGACCTGTCCGCCATGGCCGTTCAACAAAATAAAAAATCGCCTTCGAAGCGCGGGATGCATCGATCGCATGATTTTCTGACGCCTCCCGCGACGGCGATTGAGCCTTCGACCGGTGAGGTTCACTTGCGCCATCACATCAGCCCTAACGGTTTTTACCGTGGGCGCAAAGTCATTAAGACCAAAGCCGACGAATAAATTCTGAGGTGTGGTGGTCGTTCCTCCCACGCACGCTGACTGCCCAAATTTGGCATGACGATCCGCATCGCGGTTGACGCCATGGGGGGGGACAAGGGCCTCTCCGTCACGATTCCGGCATGCGTCGAATTTGTTTCTCAAAACAACGACGTTTCCCTGATTTTGGTAGGCCTAGAGCCCGAAATCCGGGCTGCGCTCGCCGCGACTGAATCCGTCGGCGGTCGTTTATCCAGCGGGCAACCTGTTGCATCTCTCTTAGGGTCGGGCAGGCTGCGGGTACAGCCTGCATCTGAAGAAGTGGGGATGGGGGAGGCTGTGGCGCAGGCACTCCGCGGGAAGAAGGATTCGTCGATGCGTGTCGCTGCCGCGCTGGTCAACGCGGGTGAGGCGGAGGCCTGCATCAGCGCGGGGAACACAGGCGCCTGGATGGCGATCTCCCGTTACATTCTCCGAACTCTGGATGGGATTGACCGACCTGCCATCGCAGCGCCGTTTCCGACCTTGAGTGGCCGCGATACAACGATGCTCGACTTAGGGGCCAACCTCGATTGCACGCCGGAGCACTTGCGTCAGTTTGCGTTGATGGGGTCCGCGCTGGTTGGAGCGATTGACGGACGCCAGCAGCCAACGGTTGGCTTACTCAACGTCGGCGAAGAACTCATCAAGGGCAACGAAACCGTCAAACTGGCGGCCGATCTCCTGCGCGATGCTCAGGCCAAGGGCCAGATCTCGTTTTTCGGCAATGTCGAGGGCAATGACATTTACCGAGGGGTTACCGATGTCGTGGTTTGTGACGGGTTTATCGGTAACGTGGCCTTAAAGGCCTCTGAGGGCTTGGCTCAATTGATGACAGGCTTTATCCGCGAGGAATTCGAACGCACACCGCTCTCCAAGGTCCTCGCGTTAATGGCATTCCCGGTGCTGAAGCGATTCAAACGCCGCTTGGATCCCCGTCGCTACAATGGCGCGAGCCTGGTTGGACTTCGCGGCGTGGTCATCAAGAGCCACGGTTCCGCGGACGCAGTGGCGTTTGTTAATGCACTGGGCCGCGCTCGGGATGCCGCCCGCAACGGACTCGTTGATCGAATAGCCAAGGTGCTTGGCTGAGGTTTCGGCACCGACACAAGTCATCTGAGCGTACACTCCACGCGTGGTTGATTTCGCTCCCCG
>RFPW01000224.1 GCA_009925965.1 Betaproteobacteria bacterium | reverse complement strand
CGCGTCGCAGCTCTTGCCCCAGATTCGAGGTACCTCGGTGTCCCTCTTTGCGGCCTGTTTTTTTATCGGCCAATCGGTGGGCGTCGCCATCGAAGCCTGGGCCATCGATCAGGGCGCAGCGCGCGAAATCTTCATCGCTGCGATGATCGCACTACCCCTGCTGGGCTTGTGGTTTGGACAGGGTTTGCGGGTGCGCGATGCCTGGCAACTTGAAGATGGCGTTCACGATGGACCCCGGGCACACCAAATGCTGAGGGACTGAAGCCCTCGAATCACGAGGCCTTTAACGTCACTGGGAGTTTGAAATGGACTGGAACCGCATTCAAAGCAACTGGCAACAAATAACCGGCAAAGCAAAGGAACAATGGGGCAAGCTCACCGATGATGATCTGACCCGCATCGCTGGTCAGCGCGACCAACTCAGCGGAAAAATTCAGGAGCGCTACGGCGTCGCTCGCGAAGAGGCTGAAAAGCAGCTCACCGCGTGGATCGGCAAAGCGAACGAATCCTGGTTCGTCCCGCCACACAAACCCAAATAAACCCGATTCACCCCCACCGCCGCGTCCTTTGATCATTGGGCGCGGCGGGTTAAGTCACCGGTGCTTCACGCATCAATCAACGATGAACGGAATTTCGTGGGCAGGTGGTGTGTTTCGACTGCGCGCACAACGCACGATTCCATCGATCATGACCATGCCGATCCCTGGAATATCGCCCAGCTGAACGCTTTCCAGCAGGGAAGGGCCCGCCGAATGCTGGGCCCGGTCCATAAAGACCAAATCGGCTGCCCGCCCCACCTCGATCAGACCGCTGTTTAACCCGCGGATCCTTGCGGTGTTACCGGTGGCAAAACAAAAAACCAGTTCCGCCGGCAAATTCCCGAGGCTCGAAAGCATCGCGATCAATCGGAGCATTCCCAGCGGCTGCACACCTGAGCCCGCGGGCCCGTCAGTCCCAAGAATGACGCGATGAGGACACTTCAATTCAATCGCCGCGCGGGCAGCCGCCAGCGCAACCCGCTCGTTACCGTTGTGAACAATCTCGATCGCGCGAGTAGATCGCTCGCAAAGCTCGCAAACGTGCGCTTCTGACAGTGCGGTATGGCCTCCGTTAATGTGGCCAATGACGTCAGCATCCGCCTCCAAGACCACATCCTTGTCAATCAAACCCGATCCTGGGATTGACGGCCCACCCGTGTGGATTGTGCTCTGAATGCCGTGTTTTCGGGCCCAGGCAACCATTTGAGCGGCCTCGTAACCCGCCTTGACCGAACCCAGTCCAACTTCACCCAACAGACTTACGCCGGCCGCGGCCAAATCGGCAAAATCCTGTTCGGTCATGCCCTGCTCAATCACAGGCGCCCCTGCGAGGACCTTGACCCCACTCGGACGGAAATTCTGAAATGCCCGCTGAGCCGTGATTGCGAGCGCCTTGAGTCCGACGATATCGCGAGGCCGCCCTGGCAAGTGCACTTCACCAGCCGAAATCATCGTGGTCACCCCACCATGCAGCGTTGAGTCGATCCAGCCAATCTGGTTCTGACGCGGCGTCCAATCACCAAACACCGGATGTACGTGGCTATCGATCAGCCCTGGCGCCAGGCAGGTTTGACGGGCATCAATCGTTGTCGTCGGGCCCTCAAGATCGCAATCACGCTCCCGGCCGACCGCGGTTATCAGACCGTCGTCGATGACGACCGTATCGGCCTCGAGCACGGGACGATCAATATCGCCTGAAAGCATCAGACCCACATTTCGGATCACGACCTTGCCAGATCGAACTTCCGTTGTCGCAGTTGCCATAAACCGTCTCCCTGAGGTTCAATCGAGAGCGATGAACCTAACTCAAGATTCGCCTGCCGCCAAGGTTGAGTGCAATGCCTGCCCGGTGCTTTGCCAGATCACCGAAGGTCGTGCAGGCGCTTGTGACCGCTATGCCAATCAGAATGGCACCCTGGTGCGGGTTGACCCAGTCGTCCTTCTATGTCGCGATTCGAATCCCGCCAGCCTCGAGGCTTCGCCCTTGCAGCCACGCACTGCGCTGATCGCTGGACAGACATCGGCACCGAGTTCCACACCGAGCTACGAATCGGCACCCGCAACATCCTCTCACTCGGTTGAGCACGGCGTTTTTATCACCGGCGTCGGATCGTCCACAACGTATCCCGACTACAAACCCGCACCATTTATCGTCGCGTCCCGATCTCGCGAAGTCGATCTGGTCACCGTGGTGACCGAAGGCATCTTTAGTTATTGCAGCCTCAAGATCAAGATTGATACCGACCGATATCTTGGACCGGAGCAGGCTGCCGTGCGCTGTCGCGGCGAAATCGTCGGCCATGTGACGACCGCCGAGTACGGTTCGCAAATGCTCAGTCTGGGTGGGGTGCACCATCTCACCGGGGGAAGTAAAAAAGAGGGCCGGGTCACGGTCGAACTCATGGAAGCCCTGGGGAACCAACGGGCTCAGGAGGTATCGATCGACGGGGGATCCACGGTTGTGCTGCAGGCCGGGCGCGCGCCGATTGTCAACGGGGTGCCGGAGGAGCGCATGCGGGTCGGCTGCGGGTCGGCGGCCATCGGCATCTTTGCGCAACAGTGGCAGGGTCTCTGCGACGAGGTTGTCGTCCGATGCCAGCGGCCGTTCGCGAGGTCGTCGATCGAATTGGCGAGAACTGCGAACCATCGCGCGTCTCAGTCCTTTTCCTGGGCGGTGCGGGCGGAAGCTTGCGTGCCGGGGTAACCGACAATCCGATTCTGTTGACCCGAGCGATTCAGAAGTCATTGGTCCAGGTGACTTGCGGTGGGGCTCCGGTGTTCATCTGGCCTGGTGGGGGTATCACGCTGATGGTTGATGTCACCCGAATGCCGATGGGCAGTTTCGGGACGGTACCCACACCAGCGATCGTTGCACCGATCGAATTTACCTTGCGCCTGGACGACTATCGCGCGCTTGGCGGACACATGGCCTACGTTCGAACAGTGGAGGACACGATTCAACATGGGGCCTGGCATTCGGATGGCGCGCCCACCCGCGTGCGCTGGGAAAGCCCGCCACCGGGTCTGAACCCCTGGCCACTTGATGACCCTTCGTTCAGCCGGCCCCGCCCATGACGGCCCAGCGACAACGGTTCGAGGATCAACGGTGGCACTTCCAGCACGGACCGATTGATCTCATCATTTCGGCGGAGGGAGATCCCACTGAGGTGGATGCGGCCCACGAAGCAGCCTGGACCTGCTTTGAATCCATTTTGCAGAACTTGGTCGACGAATGGCCACTGTTGCGGCGAGGGGTTGATGTTGACTCATCAGAATCACCCGATCCCACCCGCAAAAATCAACTTCGTGGACCGGTCGCCCGAAGAATGTGGGAGGCCTGCGCCGCAGTTGCAAGCCCTGAGGAGTCCGGATTTATTACGCCAATGGCTGCGGTTGCGGGAGCTGTTGCCGAAGAGCTGATTCAGTTCTATCAGCGCCCCGGCATCACGCGGGCCTGGGTCAACAACGGCGGCGATATCGCTCTGTATCTGACGCCGGACACCCGGGTCCGAATCGGCCTGGTCAGTGATCTGACCCGCGCGATCCAGTCTTCCCCCGCCTGCGACCTGGTCATGGATGGAGAGTTAGAAGTCCACCATGACATGCCAGTGCGCGGATTGGCCACGAGCGGCTGGCG
>RFPW01000223.1 GCA_009925965.1 Betaproteobacteria bacterium | reverse complement strand
AATTTGATCGGTGTGCTCCATGACAAACCCGGTGACCCGTATGGCGAACAATTCGGGCGTGCCCATGTCGCGCTGCCCCGGCGCCTGGTCGAGGCGTGCGGACGCGTCAATATCCGCCGAATCATTCACGTCAGTGCGCTTGGGGTGCGACTCGACCGGAAGGGGCCATCCATGTACCTGCGCTCAAAGGCGGACGGTGAGCGTGCGATCGAACAGTCACTGACCGACTGGACCATCCTGCGGCCATCGGTCGTGTTCGGACCCGATGATCAGTTCTTGAACTTGTTTGCCGGCTTACTCCGGTTGGCCCCGATAATGCCGCTCGCAGGCGCCTCGTGTCGTTTTCAGCCGGTCTATGTCGGTGATGTGGTCGCCGCGATTGCGGCAGCCCTCGACGAAGCCAGCACAATTGGCAAGACCATCGAACTGGCTGGACCCGAGATTTTTACCCTGTCGGAACTCGTGGCCTGGGTCGGCCGGGTCAGTGGTCACCCAAGGCCGATCATTCCGATCTCGGCGGGTTTGGGCAAATGGCAAGCCTGGTTTCTCGAGCACTTGCCCGGCCCTACCCTCATGTCGCGCGACAATGTTGATTCGATGGCCGTCGATAACATCGCCAGCGGCGATTTGGCCTGTTTTCCCCCCGAACTGGGTGTGCGTCCGGTGACCCTCTCGACAATCGTGCCGACCTGGCTGGCGACCGACGCAGAATCTCGCCACGGCGTCGGTCACTACGTCAATCTTCGCGAGCGCAGAAATCGATGAGTGGCGCGGTGGCACCCGAGTTACTCACCGGGGCCAAGGTTTACGTGGTGGGCGGAGCCGTTCGGGACGCCCTGCTCGGCCTCAAGGGTGCTGATCGTGACTGGGTCGTTGTCGGTGCCCGGCCAGAACAACTGATCGAGGCGGGCTTTAAGCCCGTCGGCCAGGACTTCCCGGTGTTTTTGCATCCGCAAACGCGCGAGGAGTACGCCCTGGCCCGTACCGAGCGCAAGACCGCTCCCGGGTATCGAGGGTTCGTGTTTCACGCCGCTCCTGACGTCAGTTTAGAGGAGGATCTTGAGCGACGTGATCTGACGATCAATGCGATGGCCCAGGCCGCAGATGGTCGTTTGATTGACCCGTTTGGTGGGCAACGCGATTTGGCCAATCGGGTCTTGCGGCATGTCGGACCAGCCTTCTCCGAGGACCCCGTTCGAATTCTGCGACTGGCGCGTTTTGCCGCTCGTTTTGGGGATTTTCAGGTTGACCCCGAGACCCAGAAGCTGCTTGGCACGATGGTCGACGCGGGTGAAGTCGATGCACTGGTCCCCGAACGGGTATGGCAGGAATTAGCCAGGGGTTTAATGGAGCGTCATCCGTCGCGCCTGTTCGAGGTGTTGCACGGTTGCGGGGCGCTGGCGCGGCTACTGCCCGAACTCAATCGTGTATGGAACGATCGCTCAGGGCGACTGATTGATGATGCCGCCTTGAACGACGAACCCCTGGATGTGCGATGGGCCTTGCTGACGATCGACCTGACCAGCGCCGAAGATTGTTCGGCCGCCGAAGCGATGGCACAGCGTCTTCGCGTACCCGCGGAACTGCGCGCCATGGTGCAGTTGGTTGCGCGCGAACGCGGGCCAGTGGAAAGAGCATTCGATTTGTCAGCTAACGCCATGCTGGAAGTCATCGAGCGCTGCGACGGGATCCGCCGACCCGATCGATTCTTACGAATGCTTAAGGCATCCTCGTATGCGCTCCCGTCCATGCACTCTTCCATGCACCCCTCCATGCTCCCGTCCCCGCATGGAGATCGAGCGCCGCAGGTTGAGCGTTTCGTGCAGGCTTTGAAAGCCGCCCGGGGCGTCGATGCGGGGTCTGTGGCGAGGCACGTCCCCTCGGAGCTCGAACTGTCCGACGGGACGTCATCCGATGGGACCTCATCCGGCGGAACGATCACGGAGCGAATTCGTCTGGCCGTCCAACGCGCCCGGGTGGACGCCATCGCACGGAGCTTGGCATCATGACGACGGCTGCCTCCGTCGCTTTCCTGAAGGTTCTGCTCGTCGGCGCAGCGCTCGCACTGACCGGTTGTGCTTCGACGGGTCATCTGCCGTCCAAGCCCAGTCAGGCCAATGAAGCGTCTTCGCCCGTGACGGCACCGGAATCCGCGATCACCGCGTTTTCGTCTGCCCGAACCGGTGAAGGGTTGCCAGGTCAGTGGCAGCCCTTCCTGCTCACCCCCACCAAGAAGAAGACTCGCTGGCGAATCGAGCGACCGGCACCCTGGGATACCGCCCAGGATAGCGCGCCCGGGATGGCCCGGAAATGGTTGCGGGCGGTTGACGGACCCGCAGCATGGCCGCGGGACGGGCTTCCGACAGAGCGCGACGAGTTAAGACGGGTCTCCAACGCCGCCGGACCTGACTCAGTTCCTCCCCCCGCGCTGGCTCTACGGGGGGACGCCGATCAAGCGGCCTCGGGGATCGCGCATCCCGTTGGTCGCACGATTGCCCCCAACGAGCGGTTGCAATGGGATTGGCGGATTGATCTGCCACCGAGCGATGCGGACCCCGGTGACCGATCGCGCGAAGACAGTGCGATGCGGGTGGCCTTGTCGTTCAGTGGCGATCGGTCCCAGATGCCGGCCCGTGAACTCATGCTTTCGGATTTGTCGCAGGCGCTGACCGGAAACGAAATCCCCTACGCAACCCTTGTCTACGTCTGGGCACCAGAGCGGGAGTTGGGGGAGATCGTGATTGATCCCAGAACCACTCGGGTTCGTTCGATTGTCGTTGGCAATCAAACGACCCCGATGCGCACCTGGTTACGTACCCGTCGGGATGTTGCCGCGGATTTCGCCGAGGTGTTTGGCGAGCCGCCAGGGCCGCTGAAGGGCATTGCCTTGTTTGTCGATGCCGATCACACCGAATCACGGGCGATCGGTTGGTATGGTGATCTGAGTCTGCGCTGACTCGATCGGTGATGGCCTAACTCGGCTTCATGTGGCCTAGAGCAGCCGACCCAGCCCGGCTGCGATCAGGCTCAGAATAATGGTCGAGCCGAGCGGTAGCGGAATTTCCCGACGTCCGAGCTTCAGGGTGAAGTCGCCCGGCAGGCGGCCGATTCCAAACCGACGCAGCAATGGCGTCAGACCAGAAAAGAGGATGAGCGCAAGAAGCGTCACAACCATCCAGCGGATCATGATCGGCGCTCCAGCGACATTGAGCGATCGCCCTGGCCAAACCCAAGCGGAATCGTTTCCGGCATTCCGCGTGTGAACGCAATGACTTTAAACAACTCGCCCATTTCGGCTTCGGACAGTAACAGTTGGACGGCGGCGATTTGGGCGCTGTGTTCTCGTATGGCGGCGGGTGGCAGGGCACTGAGTCGGTCCAACAATCCACAATTGAGCAAAAAGCGAGCTTGACTGGTGTAGCCCGCACAATGCATCCCGGAGCCCATCACGGTCGCTGCGATCGCGCTGAAATCTACGTGTGCAGTGATGTCGCGCTGACCGGGCTCGATCAATGGGTCGGGGTGACTGCGATGCTGGGCATGGCACATCAGCGTTCCGGTGTGGCGGGCGGGGTGATAGAACTCTGACCGTGGGAAACCATAATCGATCAGCAGGAGCGCGCCGTGTTGAATGCGCTCCGCAACACTTGCCGCCCAGCCGATGGCTTGTTCGGGCCATTCGCTCAGGTA
>RFPW01000222.1 GCA_009925965.1 Betaproteobacteria bacterium | reverse complement strand
TATCGGATAAAACCAATTGGGACGAGGTACCCAAGACGGGATCAGCGACGTGAAGCTTTCGGGTCAGGGTATCCAGCGTCGCAAACAATTGATCGGCAGCGTGGGTGCCTGCGCGTGTGAGGGCGTTAAACAGAGTGCTTTTGCCGGCGTTGGTGTAGCCGACAAGCGAAACCGAAAACGCCCCTTGCCGCAATCGCTGACGACGGCGTGTCAGGCGCTGTCGTTCGGCGCGGTCGATCAGGGTCCGCAACTGGCGGATTTTGTTGTCGAGCATGCGCCGGTCGAGTTCGATCTGCTTTTCACCTGGCCCCCCGCGCAAACCGATACCCCCCTGCTGTCGCTCAAGGTGCGTCCAACCGCGCACAAGACGGGTCGCCTGGTGTTGCACCTGAGCCAGTTCCACTTGAAGCTTACCCTCGTGGCTGCGAGCACGCTGGGCAAAAATCTCGAGGATCAGGCCGATTCGCTCGACAACCTTGATGCCCCAGATTTGCTCGAGATTGCGCTGCTGGATGGGCGTCAGGGCATGGTCAAAGAGCACATGATCAATCTGCTCCGCCTCAAGGCGCTCACCAATTTCGGCAACTTTTCCTCGCCCAATGAATGTCGCGGGATCGGGGCGAGCCCGATGGACAGCGATTCGCCCGCCCACCGCAATGCCCGCCGAGGTGGCCAGAGCGGCAAGTTCGTCGAGGGAACGCTCATCACGTCGAATGCGGCCGACCCCGACGCCAATTAGAAGCGCCCGGCGATATGCGTGCTGCAGGTTCAGGTGGCCTCGCTTTCCTGCTGGAAATTCACTGGGCGCGCGGGCACCACCGTGGAAATGGCGTGTTTGTAAACCATTTGCGTCACGGTATTGCGAAGCAAAACCACATACTGGTCAAAGGATTCAATCTGTCCCTGCAACTTGATGCCGTTGACCAAATAAACGGCCACGGGGATGTGTTCCTTGCGTAACAGGTTCAGAAATGGGTCCTGAAGAAGTTGGCCCTTATTGCTCATTTTTCTTGAAAGGCTCCGTTTTAGGAATTCTTGGGGCGGAGTCCGCGGACATCGCTACTGGATGGGTCCGGTCTGCGGCGCGGAACTTTCAATGTATCTGAATTGTCACGATGTTGCCACGCGACCCCACAACGCAGGTCTGATGCTCCGGTCACTTGGCGAAGGGATTTGCGCCGGTCCTGAACTCGATGCGCATGGGGGTCCCTTCAAGGTCGAACTTGGCCCGGATCGCGCCCTCGAGATACCGTCGGTAAGTCTCGGGGATGTCAGCCAGTGAGTTCCCGTGGACCACGATAATCGGCGGGTTACGCCCACCCTGATGGGCAAAACGCAATTTGGGTCGAGTCATTCCACGCCGGGGAGGATTCTGCCGTTCGACGGCATCGTTGATCACCCGCGTCAGTCGGGGCGTTGACAACTTGCGATTGGCGGCGGCATAGGCGGAATCGACAGAGCGCAACACCGCGCCCACTCCAAAGCCAACCAGCGCGCTGACGAAATGTGTTCGCGCCCAGCTCAGAAAATAAAGCTTGCGAGCAAATTCACCACGAATGCGCTCGCGCGCGCCCGCGTCGAGGCCATCCCATTTATTTACAGCAACGACCAATGCACGGCCTGATTCGAGAATGAAGCTCGCGAGGTGCGCGTCCTGTTCCATGACGCCGTCTTGCGCATCGAGCATCAATACAACGACGTGACTGACATCGATTGCCTGAAGGGTCTTGACCACTGAGAACTTTTCGACGACATCGGTCACCTTGCCGCGCCGACGAACCCCCGCGGTATCGATCAGCACATAAGGCCGGCCGTCGCGCAAAAAAGGAACCGCCACAGCGTCTCGCGTGGTCCCGGGCTGATCAAACGCGATCATGCGTTCTTCGCCCAACAGTGTGTTCACCAGAGTTGACTTACCCACGTTGGGACGCCCGACAATGGCAATCCGAATTGGCCTGGTCGAGTGAGGAACACTTTCTTCGGCCGCGGTGCGAGCGTCCGCCTCGGCCTGCGTCAGGCCGTCAATGGACTCCTCAACCAGCGGCGAAACCTCATCATCGGCTGGGTCCGATTGGTCCGATTGGTCCGATTGGTCCGATTGGACCAAATCGCCCCCTGGCTCCTCTTCTCCGCCCGCAAGGCCCTCCAGCGCGATTTCGAGCAGATCGCGCACACCGTCGCCATGGGCGGCTGAAATGGCCCAGGGCTCACCGAGACCGAGCGCCCAAAACTCTGCTGCGACCTGCTCACGGGGCAAGCCTTCGGCTTTGTTTACAGCGACAAAAACGCGTGCGCGCGATCGGCGCAATTCATCCACGATCGTCTGATCATGGGGGCTAAGACCGTCGCGGCCGTCGACGACCAGCAAAACGACATCCGCCTCAAGAATCGCCAGCCGGGTCTGGCGTGCCATCGCGGCGACGATGCCATCTTTGACCACGGGCTCGAAGCCGCCGGTATCGATCGCAATAAAGCGGCGGTCGCCCACTTGGGCCTGACCATAATGCCGGTCCCGGGTCAGGCCGGGACGGTCGTAAACGAGGGCGGCGCGACTGCGGGTAAGTCGATTGAAGAGGGTCGATTTGCCCACGTTGGGGCGCCCGATGAGCGCAACCACCGGCAGCGGAACAACAGGTAGCAGATCAAAAATTGGGTCAATGCGTTGATCACGAAGCAAAATATGGGCACTCAGTCCGTGGCCAGCGCAAAAATCGAACCCCGCATCGTCTGCACGATCACGAGATTTCCGGCGGCAACCGGCGGGGCCTGAATCGGACCCCCGCTCAAATCACGACGGGCCTGAACGGCACCGGACTCGCGCGCAAACCAATGCACAAGACCGTCTCTATCACCAACCAGGACAGAGCCCCCGATGGATAGAGGCTCAGAAAGCCGACGCAAAGAAAGTGCCTCCTGACGCCAGACTTGTTCACCATTGGTATGACTCAGACCGTGAAGGTTGCCACGGTCGTCAGCGACGAACGCAAAACGCGCGTCAACCGCAATACCGGTCCAGGCCGGCAGTTCGCGCGACCAGATAGGCGCCCCGCTCAGGGCATCCTGACACGCGACACGGCCCTGGTAAGCCGTCGCACAGACCTCACGTCCCGCCACCCAAGGGCGCCCAAGTACGTCGGCAATCCGCTCAATCTCGTTCGTACCGCGAGGTTGCGCAATGGCTGTTTCCCACCGCAAGGCCCCCGTCTCGAGATCGAGGGCCACCAATCGGCCGCCCGGGAGTCCTGCAAAAGCCAGCCCCGTTGGCCCGGCGGTGGTCGTCACCGCTGCGATCGCGACCGGCGATGGCTGACGCAAAACAAGAGTGGGCAATGCACGCTGCCAGGTCCACCGGGTTTTGCCTGTGCCGGCTTCGAGTGCCAACACTTTGTCACCCACCCGCACCAGAACCGCATTCAGTCCAACGCTCGGTGTCGACAACACCTCAGTGCCTGCAGCCACTTTCCAGACTTGGCGCCCGTCTGAAGCATTGAGCGCGATGACGTCCCCGTCACGCGAAGCGACAACGACCATAGACTCGCTGGCACCGACGCCAGCACTCAACGATTGACCCGCCGAGACTTTCCATTCAATTTTGCCGCTGGTTGTGTCGAATCGCACGATGGTGCCATCGACCGCCGCGACATAAACCGATGATCCGACGACCGCTGGCTGAAAACCCATACCGGCATTGCCAATCGAGGCCGACCATGCGACCCGAGGG
>RFPW01000221.1 GCA_009925965.1 Betaproteobacteria bacterium | reverse complement strand
CGCCGGTGAGCAGCAGATCGATTGTGGCCTGAGTCTGCTTACCCCAGGCCGCCAGTAACGCGTTGCCAATCTCGTGATGTTCGCTGCGGCCCTTCGCGCTCAGCAGGCTGAGTCGCTTGCGGTCGACGAGTTCGTACCAATATTCCTGGCAAGGGTTCAGGACATAGAGATCCAGATCCATCCGGCTCGAAAGACCTCGAAGCATCTTGAGATACAGCGGCGGCACGGAAGGCAGGCAAAACACATGAGCCCTTGAAGGCAGGGCGGCTAGCGCCGTTGAATCAGCGTTTAACGTTGGTAGCAGCCGAAAAAATGACTGCCCCGGGTGCTCTTCGGTGGTGGCGGTCTCACGCGCGATCCGTCGCCAGAGCTCACTTTGCCAAGACTCGTGTTGCCAGGGTTCGTGTTGCCAGGACTCATGGGTCCAAGGCTCATGTTCTCCACCCGCTGGCTGCCTCCCGGGTCGAATGGATTGTCCCGCTGACCACGCTTGCAGCCAATGCGGCCGGTACGTTACGTAGTTCTCAAACAGACGCGCAATACGATTCGCTAGATCGTATTTTCGAATCGCATTGTTCTCACTCAGATAGCGATTCAGGGGTGCATGAACCGATACAAACTCGGGGTCCCCGAGTGCTCGATAGACGCGCCAGGTCAGGACCTCGGGTGCAAACGGCGACTCGCTCTGGATTTCAACGATCTGTCCAATCTGCCGCCAGATCCACTGCGCAAGATACGAAAAATTGACGTTCGCGCAGATGCCCTGACGCTCTGTTAGCGCCCACTGCAGATGGCGGGTGACCGCTGCGCTGGAGATGATGATTTCTTGTGCCGTGAACGGACCAGGGGTTTCCTGCGCGAGATGCTCAATCAGTGTCTCGCGTAGCTGCTCAAAGCGATTTGAAAAATGCAGATGCAGCATGGATGCGGTCTCTACCGCCTAAAGGGTCACGGTTCCGCGGGGTGTGTTCAGTTTGACCGTGATCACTGCAGGGTTTGAATCCGACTCGCCCGGGCCGGGGGGTTCAGGGCCCCCAGGTGGCGGCTGCGCGCGCGATGGCGATTCGATCTGGACGCCTTTCATCCGCAGTAGAGCCTGCACTCGTTCGGGTAAACCTTTGAGCCTCAGTGACTCAAGAGTGATGCCGCTATCGGGCATTGACTGGGCGGGATGCTGCCCGGACCATTGGATCAGTGTCGGTAGTGCCCCCTCACACTCGAGTTGTCCATCGCGACGCACCAGGATCTGCCAGGCCAGGACACCGGTGGGTGTTTCACGGCTGGCGCTGACGGGTTCGCCCGGTTGCAGTCCGAGTGTGATCAATCCCCAGCGATGCATATCCAGGTTTGTGGTTCGTGCGACCACATGGATCAATCGGGGACCCGAACGAAGTTGTGACTGCAACTCGGGTGCGTCGAGGCCGAACCAGCGCGGTCGGCTTGGCGCCGGTGCGGATGGATCGATTGCGATGATCTCGAGATAGGCGTTCGGGAACGCTGTCGTGGCGATTTTGAGCAATCGATTATGCGTGCTCATGAGGGGGTGTTTACCCCCGGGCCCGGGCGTGACGCCCAGTGTGGCCTCGCACCAGGCCACGCCCTCTTCGAGCGTGGCGCTGGCGATGACCAGGTGGTCTAGCTCAACACTCAATCGAGACCAGAACGTTCTGGATCATTTGATCATCATCCACTTGAAGGGCATGTAGTTGTCGGGCAACTGCACGAGGTCGATGTTCTTTGCGACCCCCCAAGCCAGTGCCTGCTGGTGCAGTGGCAGGTGAGCGATGTCATCGGTGTGCATTTGAAACGCCTCGCGAATCATTGCGTTGCGCTTGGCCTTGTCGGTTTCGGACTGGATTTTCAGGATCAGATCGTCCACCTTGGGATTGCAATACGCGCCAAGGTTGAACTGGCCAGCCCCCTTGTCATCCACACATCGCATCAGCGCATTGAGCGCGTTGTGCGCATCATAGGTGGCTGGGGTCCAGCCAAGCATGTAGAAGCTCGTGTCACGCTTCAGAATCTTCGGAAAGTAGGTCCCTTTGGTTTCGGCCTGAAGATTGATCTTGACGTTGATACGAGCGAGGTTGGCAGCGACCGCCTGGCAGATCTCACCATCGTTGACATAACGATCGTTCGGGCAGTTCATGCTGACCTCAAAACCGTTGGCGTATCCGGCCTCTGCCATGAGTTTCTTGGCCCCCTCGAGGTCGAAGGGCATCCGTTTGTTGAGATCCGCAGTGAACCCCGTGATTCCGGGCGCAATCATCAGCCCGGTCGGTGTTGATGCCCCGCGCATCACCGTGCGTTTAATGGTCTCAATATCGATCGCCTGGTAAAACGCCTGACGAACCCGTTTGTCCTTGAACGGATTTTTGCCCTTCACGCTGGAATAGAGCAATTCATCGCGCTTTTGATCCATGCCAAGGAAGATCGTCCGCAGTTCGGGCCCTGCCATCACGCGCGCGTTGGGGCTGGCATTGATGCGGGCTGCGTCCTGGACCGGAACCGGTTCCATGATGTCGACTTGACCGCTCAGCAGTGCAGCGACCCGAGTGGCATCGTTACCGATCGGGGTATAGATCACTTCGGTGACATTGCCTTCGATCGTGCCCCAGTAGTTGGGATTGATCTTGAAGGTGGTCTTCACACCCGGTTGACGCTCGCCCACCATGTAGGGCCCAGTGCCGTTGCCCTTGAAAGAAGCCGTGTTTTCAATGCCTTTGCGGCGATCAACCGGAATCGTGGCGCGATTGGTTTCGCACCACTTCTTGTTCATGATGTAGAGCTTTTCGATCACATCCGGGAGGATCGGAAACGGGGCTTTGGTTTCAATTTCGATCGAGTAATCGCTGAGTTTGCGAACTTCTTGAATATCGTTCACGTAGCTCTTCATGTCCGAGCCTTCACCCGCAGCCCGCTTGAACGTGAACACGACGTCTTCAGCCGTAAACGTCTCGCCGTCCTGGAATTTGACGCCCTGACGCAACTCGAAACGCCAGACGTTGGGCGAGGTCTGGCGCCAGCCTGTGGCTAGGGCTGGGGCCAGGCTGAGGTCTTTGTTGCGCGTCACGAGCGACTCGTAAACGTTGCTCATCACGCTCAGTTGCAAGGATTCGTTGAGCGAATGTGGGTCCATTGAAAGTGCATCGCCCTGATTGCCGATTCGCACCGTCTTCGCCTCAATCGCCCCAGCATTCAGAGCGAGGGTGGCCGCCAGGGTCAGGGCCTGGCTCAGCTTCAGTGAACGCGTGAGACGCGACAGAGTGGGAGTGGTGCGGCGGTCAGACGGGTGGCTCATCCGAAACTTCCTTGAATGATGATGCTAAAAATCAAATTATGCCGGTGAAATCAAGTTCTCGGGCGCGCAAGCCAGCGCCGGGCACGCTCTACGATGGGTCGGTCAATCATCCTTCCGTCCAGCAGAATGGCGCCAATCCCCTGAGCCTGGGCACTCTGATCCGCTTCGATCACCCTCTGCGCCCAGGCGAGTTCAGCTGCCGACGGCGAAAACCCTTCATTGACGATCTGAACCTGATTGGGATGAATGCAGACGGTCCCGGTGAAGCCAATCGCCCGAGCCTGACGCACGGATTCCGCGTAGGTCTGAGGGTCGTTGGTCAGGGCGATGCTGGCGGCCAATCCCCAGCAGGGCAATTCAAACGCATGGGCGCACGTAATGACTTGCTGGGCTGGCCAAGTGAGTGCGCTCGGTGTTGGCGGGACGGC
>RFPW01000023.1 GCA_009925965.1 Betaproteobacteria bacterium | reverse complement strand
AGGATCAGGGCCACACCTGCAACCACCGCGTTACGAGCCCTGACTGCAAAAGCCCGGCCAAGATCACGGTCACCGAAACCTGAAGCCCGCCTTCGAGCGAGTCGTTGCAGCACCACGGCCACCAGGAGCACAACGCAGGTGACAACCAGTTCTTCACCACGGCGCTGCCATGCTCGGTCGAGCCCAGTGACTGCCGCGAATTCCACCAGCAAATGAATCAGCTCGGTCATCGCTCTTGCTTTGTCATCGCGATCTGATCAAGGCCCTGGTTCAGGTGTTTTGCACAACGATCGACGGAAACTTCGAGGTCATGTCCTTGGCGCGCTGGGCCACCCGCGCCGCAACCTTGCGGGCGATCGCCCGATAGGCGAGCGCGATCGGACTGTCGGGCTCTGCAACCACCGTTGGACAACCGCCGTCGGCCTGCTCACGGATCCGAATATCGAGCGGCAGCGCACCCAGGGATTCAACCCCCGTTTCAAGCGCCATCCGCTCTCCGCCACCAGATCCAAACACGTGTTCACTATGACCGCAGCGCGAGCAATGGTGCACCGCCATGTTCTCGACAATGCCGAGGATCGGGATACCGACCTTTTCGAACATCCGCAAACCCTTCCGGGCATCCAGCAGGGCGATGTCCTGAGGCGTGGTGACAATCACCGCCCCAGTCACCGGAATTTTCTGCGCGAGGGTCAAGTGGATGTCCCCTGTGCCCGGTGGCATGTCGACGAGCAAATAGTCGAGATCGCGCCAGTTGGTATCACGAAGTAACTGCTCGAGCGCCTGCGTCACCATGGGCCCACGCCAGACCATCGGCGTATCCATATCGACCAGAAACCCGATCGACGAGGCTTGCAAACCGTGCCCCATCATCGGCTCGATCGTCTTGCCATCGTCCGAGACCGGCCGGCCACTGATGCCCAGCATCATCGGAATTGAAGGACCATAAATATCGGCATCAAGGACTCCCACCGTAGCCCCCTCTGCGGCGAGCGCCAGAGCGAGGTTCACTGTGGTGGTGCTTTTGCCGACACCCCCTTTGCCGGAGGCAACCGCGATCACATTGCGAACGCCTGTCAGCAGTTTGACGCCCCGCTGTACGGTGTGGGCCACGATCTTCTGGCTCACGTTTGCACTCACGTTGCCGACCCCCGGCAACGTGCGCAGGGCCGAGATGATGTCGCGACGCAGTCCATCTAACAGGCTGCTCGCCGGGTACCCCAACTCGACTTCAAGCGAAACATCCGTCAACCCGCCAGCGGCGGGTTCGACCCGTACCTTGCGGACCCAGCCCTCGGTGACCAGATCGCGGCCCGTCTCGGGATCCAGAATGGAGCGCAGAGCCTGCGTCGCCTGTTCAACTGAGATGGGCGCGGAAATTGGCGTGGAAGTCATGGCGAATGCCACCTCGAACTCATGGATTTGGGGGATCGAGTCTAAAGGAAATCGTCGCCCGAACCGCCTTGCTAAACTGCCTGCGTTCGCTATTCCGTCAAAGCATGCTTCCATGACCTCCGCGCCCCGCCGACTGTTTGTCACGACCGCCCTGCCCTATGCCAATGGCTCATTCCATATCGGCCACATCATGGAATACATCCAGGCCGACCTGTGGGTTCGTTTTCAGCGCATGCGCGGGCATGAGGTGCACTTTGTCGGGGCCGATGATGCCCATGGCGCGCCGATCATGCTCAAGGCCGAATCGCTTGGAATGACGGCGCAGGAACTTGTTGCCAAGATTGCAGCCGAGCGCCCCGCCAGTCTGAACGGATTTCATATCCGATTCGACCACTGGCACTCAACCGACACCCCCGAGAACGTCGAGCTCTCGCAGACGATCTACCGGGCCCTACGCGACGCGGGCTTTATTGATGTGCGCGAAATTGAACAGTTCTTCGATCCGGTCAAGGCGATGTTTTTGCCCGATCGATACATCCAGGGCGGATGCCCGAAATGTGGTGCACCCGACCAGTACGGCGACGCCTGCGAAGTATGCGGCGCGGTCTACAACGCCACCGAATTGATCAATCCGCGATCCACTCTGACGGGTGCAACGCCGGTCCTTGCGCGATCGGATCATTATTTTTTCCGACTCAGCGATCCTCGTTGTGTGGCCTACCTGAGGGCCTGGTTAAGCGGTGTATCCGCCCAGGACGGCCCCCCGGTCCAGACCGAAGTCGCGAACAAGGTCCGGGAGTGGTTGGGCGAAGAGGCCGACGCCCAACTCGCCGACTGGGATATCTCCCGGGACGCCCCGTACTTTGGCATCCCCATCCCCGACGCCCCGAATAAATATTTCTACGTCTGGCTTGACGCACCGATCGGATACCTGGCGGCGCTGAAGCATCATTTCGACGTGGGGCAGGCCGCGCATCACTGGCATCAACAATCGCGAACCCTGCAAGATTTCGATGCCTTTATGAACGACGCGCAAGTCGAGCAGGTGCACTTTATCGGAAAGGACATCGTTTATTTTCACACCCTGTTCTTCCCGGCGATGCTTCATTTTTCGGGCCGCAAATCGCCGTCTGCGATCAACGTCCACGGCTTCATGACCGTGAGCGGCGAGAAAATGTCGAAATCCCGTGGTACCGGTCTGTCGCCTCAGCGCTACCTCGAACTCGGACTCAATCCTGAGTGGTTGCGCTATTACCTCGCAGCCAAACTCAATGCCCGGGTCGAGGACGTTGATTTCAATCCGGATGACTTTCTGGCCCGAGTGAATTCAGATCTCATCGGCAAGTACGTCAACATCGCAAGCCGAGCCGCTGGTTTCCTGAACAAGCGATTTGACGGGCAAGTGATCGCCACGGGGACCGCTTCGAATGACGCGAGCCGATCGGTTGAGTTGATCAAGGGCTTGCGCGGGTCTGCCGACTCGATCGCTCACGCCTGGGATGCCCGGGATAACGGTCGGGCGGTTCGCGAAATCATGGCCCTGGCCGATCGCGTTAACCAATTCGCCGATGAGGTCAAACCCTGGGAGTTGGCGCGTAACCCAGACCAGGCCGACCAACTTCAGGCGGCTTGTTCCACACTGATCGAGGCATTTCACATCCTGACCGTCTATCTTCATCCAGTCCTGCCCTCGACAACCGAGCATGCGCTGCGCTTTTTGAATTGCCACCATCAGATGACGGGCGGTGTTTTACCCTGGTCCGCCTCCCTGCAATTCAACCCAGAAGGCGGCCGAATTGGCGCGTATGAGCACCTGATGACACGAGTGGAGGCCAAACAGATCGATGCGCTCTTTGACGCGCCTTCGCCCACAGCAGCGGCCTCGACCGCACCAACCAAGACTGCGCCAGCCGAGGCCGCACCAAGCGCGCCAACCATCAGCATCGATCAATTCAACGCGGTTGAACTGCGAGTCGCCCGGATCATTCAGGCCGAGCGGATCGAGGGGTCCAACCGACTCCTCCGATTAATGCTGGATGTTGGGGAAGACCACCCGCGACAGGTCCTCTCAGGAATCGCACAGGTCTATGCACCCGAGCAGTTAATCGACCGCCTGACCGTGTTGGTCGCCAATCTCGAACCCCGAAAAATGAAATTCGGCGTCTCGCAGGGCATGGTCCTCGCCGCAGGATCGGACGACCCGAAGAACCCGGGGATCTACCTCCTCAATGCCGACTCGGGTGCCCTGCCCGGCATGCGTGTGAGCTGACCGTGAAACTAGCCCTGGCGCCGTTCCGGCCAAGGCTGATCCTCGCACTCAGGGGCTATAACCGCGCCGCGTTCGTGCGCGACGTTACCTCCGGAATGACCGTGGGGTTCGTTGCATTACCACTAGCAATGGCCTTTGGAATTGCCAGTGGAGTCAAGCCCGAGCAGGGGCTGATAACCGGCATCGTGGCGGGCTTGCTGATCTCTCTGCTCGGTGGTTCGCGGGTCCAGATTGGTGGGCCGGCGGGTGCTTTCGTTGCCCTGCTTTACGGCATTGTCGATCGCTACGGCGTCGCCAACCTGCTTGTCGCTACCATGATGGCTGGCGGTTTTCTGTTCATCATGGGCGTCCTGAGGCTCGGCGTCCTGATCCGGTTCGTTCCGGTTTCAATCATTATCGGATTCACTAACGGCATCGCGGTCCTGATTGCACTGCAACAGGTGCGCGACCTGATCGGCCTGCCGATTGAGCGCATGCCGGCCAATTTTTTTTCACAAATCAAGATCATTTGGGAAACTCTGCCGGGGCTTAACCCTTGGGCGGCGATGGTTGCGCTTGCCTCATTGCTGATCCTCATGCTGTGGCCGCGATGGACCTCTGGAAAGCCTTTTGTCGGCAAGATCCCCGCCAGCGTGATCGCGCTGATTCTGGGCACTCTGGCTGTTGTTGCCTTCGATCTACCCGTAGACACCATCGGCAGCCGATTCGGGGGCATCCCAGCTCGGTTACCTCTCCCCGCACTCCCAACGCTAGACTGGGAGTCTGCCCGGCAACTGGTTGCCCCCGCACTCTCGATCGCCTTACTCGGCGCCATTGAGTCCTTGCTCTGCGCCCGCGTGGCCGACGGAATGATTGATGATCGTCATGACCCCAATCAGGAACTCATGGCACAGGGTATTGCCAATCTGGTGAGCCCACTGTTTGGCGGGATCGCCGCGACCGGAACGATTGCGCGCACGGTGACAAATGTGCGAGCGGGCGGCCGGACCCCGATCGCAGGCATCGTCCATGCGCTGACACTCGCCGCTATCGTGTTAATGGCAGCGCCCCTTGCGAGTCATATCCCACTATCGACTCTGGGCGCGATCCTGCTCATGGTGGCCTGGAACATGGGCGAATGGCACGCTTTTGAAGAACTCAAGCGATTCCGCCTGCCGTATCGAACGACGCTGTTGAGCACCTTCCTGCTGACCGTGGTCTTTGACATTACGGTGGCCGTCGAAGCGGGTCTGATCCTCTCCTGTTTATTCTTCATCTGGAGAATTTCCACCCTGACACGCGTTGAGTCAGTCGCCTTGCCAAATGAATCTGCGGTAACCGGGTCCCCCGAGGGTCTCAAGACAGCGGGTCTCTGGCGGATCGAAGGCGCCCTCTTTTTTGGCTCGATCGACAAGCTTGAAGTCCTGCTCGAGCCCACCGAGCCCCTTCCCAAGCTTGTGCTTCTGGACCTCACTCGCTTGCTCTACATGGATGCAACAGGCCAGGAAGCTCTGGATAATCTGCGAAGATCGATTCAGCGCGCGGGTGGTCGACTCGTCGTGATCGCAGCCTCCGGATCCCCGCTGGACCTGATGAAACGCAGTGGATTTCTGGACCGACTGGGGCCCAGCGGGCAAGCAGATACGATCGATCAGGCATTGAATGCTCAGCCTTGGTAATTCCGATCCGCATCGCCTACAATTCGGATATGTATCAATCTGAACTGACTCAGTTTCTAGAAGCGCTGAAGAAAGATCGTCCTCATCTAGAGGCCGAGCAGCGCCGCGGCCGTGCCCTTTGGTGGGACAAGTTGCTGGACCGCGATCGGCTCGCCCGTCAGGCCGAATCACGATTGCAACAGCCCGGGTACGTGTACCAAGCCTCCACAAAGCGTTAACTGCCCAGAAACGTGTTGTTGCTTGACGGGGCTGAGAACTCCGCCGCTGACGGTCACTCGGATCCAACCCGCTCCGATCGCTCCGGACCAAAACTCTACGGCACACCGCTGCTCGAACTCCCGACGGATTTGTACATCCCGCCGGACGCACTCGAAGTCTTTCTGGACGCATTCGAAGGTCCTCTCGACCTCCTGCTGTACCTGATCCGGCGCCAGAATTTCAATATTCTTGATATCCCGATGGCGGAGATCACCCGCCAGTACCTTGTCTACATTGAAGAGATTCGCAATCGAAATCTCGAACTCGCAGGCGAGTACCTTCTGATGGCGGCGATGCTCATCGAGATCAAATCACGCGGCCTCTTACCCAGGCCCGTCGCCGCTGGCGAAACCGAACCTGAGGACCCCCGGGCCGAACTGGCGCGGCGCCTGATCGAGTATGAGCAGATCCGTCTGGCTGCAGCCCGGCTTGACGCAATGCCTCAGGCTGGGCGCGATTTCAATGCTGCGACGGTCGAGTGGGAACCTGAGGGGAATACCCGCCAACCGACCGTGACGCTGGCTGATTTGCAGGTGGCCTGGCAAGGAGTCATTCAACGGGCAAAGCTCGTTGTGCACCATCGAATTGAGCGCGCTCAAATCTCGATCCGGGACTGCATGACGCGAGTCCTGCGCGCATTGGCCGATCGACCCTTCATCACGTTTGATGAACTCTTCGATCCAGTTCCGAATCTGTCAGTGGCCGTCGTCACTTTTGTGGCCCTGCTCGAACTCGCCCGCGAGCGCACGGTCTTGATCAACCAGGCCGAACCTTTTGCGCCGATCTACCTACGTCTTGCTATTCGAGGGTCATGAAACCCCGCAATGATGTCGACCTGAGGACGCTGAATACGTTTGGCGTCACCGCCTTGGCATCGCAACTCGTGGACCTTGAGCACGAGGAGCAACTCCCCGATATTCGTCGATGGCTCGACGGTCGAACGCCGTTCATTCTGGGTGGTGGTAGCAATCTGCTCTTGACCCGTGACTTGACGGAACCCGTGATCCGGGTGTGTCTGTCCGGTCGAAGTTATCAAATTGATCACAATTCCGGTGAGGTCCAGGTGGTCGTTGGCGCCGGCGAGTCCTGGCATGGGCTTGTCACATGGTCTCTGGAAATGGGGTTTCAGGGCCTTGAGAATCTGGCCTTGATCCCGGGGACTGTGGGCGCCGCACCGATCCAGAATATCGGTGCCTACGGCGCAGAACTTTCAGACGTGTTTGAGGCGGTTCGGGTTTACGACCTGGCGCGCGGCACCTGGCTGACCCTCGGCCCCCGAGACTGCCAGTTCAGTTATCGCGACAGCATCTTCAAACAGCCCGGTACGGCACACTGGCTGATCTGCTCGGTCACCTTGCGTCTGCAACATCACCAGGTCGGCAACGGCCAACTCAAGCTCGACTACGGTGACCTGCGCGCGGAAGTCCAGGCAAATCGCGAACTGAAGGGGCTAGGTGGCTTATCGACACAGTCCCTCCGCCCGCAAGAGATTGCCGAAGCGGTGATTGCGATCCGCACTCGGCGACTGCCTGACCCTGCAAAACTCGGTAATGCGGGGAGCTTTTTTTCCAATCCGATCATCGGCCTCGAGGAAGCACTCGCGTTGCAGGCACGGTTCCCGGGACTACCAGCCTATCGGGTCGTCTCCAACGATCCATCCGGTCAACATGGCCCCGCGATGAAACTTCCGGCCGCTTGGTTAATTGAACGCGCCGGTTGGAAAGGCGTACGCCAAGGCGACGCTGGCGTTCATGCCGACCATGCCCTAGTGCTGGTCAACCACGGCACCGCCAGTGGCCAGCAAATCAGGCGTTTGGCGCAAGAGATTCAGGGCGAAATCCATCGCCTTTTTGGCCTCACGCTCGCCATCGAACCGAGAGTCGTTTGATTGCACCCACCAAGTGGATTGTGTCGCCGATGGTCAATGAGCCCAACCCGCTTGCGGCGGTTTAAGAAAAATGATAATAGTCATTCTCATGCAGGGGAGTGTTTTGAAACATGTCTGATCGAATCCAGCCCACACGTCCAACCAATGCCCCCATGGGGATTGAACGCACCGCGACGCAAGCGGGTGTTGCCGCCCGAAACTCGGCCCGCGATCGGGGTCAGGAAACCTACCGACTGTTGGCTGACTCGGTACAAGCCAACAAAGATGCTGACGAGGTTGCCCAGGCGACAGGCAATGCGGTCGCTCGAACCCCAATCAAGACCGACCTCAAAGTCGCGGACACCCAGCGTCAAGCCAAGGATGCCGCTGATACCAAGGCTTCTCTGCGCCCGACGATTGAGGCGGCAACGCGTCGCATTCAGGACTTTTTGCAGCGTCTGGGACGCCGTTTTGAGCTGGACCACAGCTTTGACAAGGACGCTAACAAGCAGGTCATCACCGTGAGGGATTCAGAGTCTGGAGATGTCATCCGCCAGATTCCGCCCGAAGAGACCTTGCGCATTGCCCGATCCGTGGGCTACTACCAGAGCGCGCTCGTCAACCTCCAAGCCTGAGAGTCCCGCAGGCGTTGACCTGCGGAGTCGGCCTCAAAGAGTCGTCGCGTCGCAATGGCCGACACAGCGACCTGGAAATCATGCAAAATCCACGGGATGACGCAGCGCAGCATTTCTGAGGCCGCCCCCTCCAGCACCCGTGGTGCGATTCAGGTACTCGATCGAATGGTCGCGCTACTCGACGCGCTTGCGCTCGGGAGTGACCCGGCGAGCCTGAAGGATCTTTCTGGGCGAACGGGTCTGCATCCCTCGACAGCGCACCGTATTCTCAACGACCTGGTCCTGGCGCGATACGTTGAACGAGTTGAACCCGGTACTTACCAGCTCGGGCTACGGTTGCTTGAATTAGGCAACCTGGTCAAGGCAAGACTCAGTGTTCGCGATGCAGCACTCCTTCCAATGCGAGAACTGCATCGAGGCACGGGTCAGCCTGTCAATCTGTCGGTCAGGCGGGGTGACGAGATCGTCTATATCGAGCGGGCCGTGAGCGAGCGCAGCGGCATGCAGGTGGTGAGGGCGATTGGCGGACGGGCGCCACTGCACCTGACATCGGTCGGAAAACTGTTCCTTGCAGCCGATGATTCGCGTCAGGTTCGCGCGTATGTGCATCGGACCGGTCTTGCCGGCCAGACCCGAAACAGCATTACCGACATCACCACACTGGATCGCGAATTGTCGCTCGTGCGGTCTCGCGGTTATGCGCGTGATAACGAAGAACTCGAGCTCGGAGTGCGCTGTATCGCGGCGGGTATCCGCGACGACAGCGGTCGGCTGGTCGCGGGGCTTTCGATTTCGGCGCCGGCCGAATTTCTTCAAAACGAATGGGTCGAGCGACTCTGCTTGACGACCGAGCAGATCTCGAGCGCTCTAGGCTGGGAACCTGCCCTCTAGTCAGGACGAGCGAGTCGGGAGGTCGCGGTCAGGACGTTGTAATCCGATTCCCTTCGGGGGTTTCAAGCCAGCGACGGATTCGCATCGCATCCGTTGTTCGGGCCTGACTTGCGAACGCATCCAGCAGCACGACTGTGGTCGGGCGTCCCTGAATCCGGACCTGCATGACGAGACATCGTCCAGCCTCTGAGATGTAGCCGGTCTTCGAGACATCAATCTCCCAGTCGCCGGAACGGATCAAACGGTTGGTGTTTCGAAACACCTGCTGATTGGGCACGGACGCGATCATGTCGGTTGCGGTCGAAAACTGCCGAACCAAGGGTTGATCAGCAGCCACCCGAACCAGTCGCGAAAGGTCTCTCGCCGTCGAAACATTGCGGCTCGAAAGCCCAGTTGGATCCGAATACTGCGTGTCATTCATCCCCAGAGCGCGAGCCTTGACGTTCATTGCAGCAACAAATCCAGTCAGACCCAAACGTGAGCGCCGCGCCAGCGCATGGGCAGCCCTGTTTTCAGAGGACATCAGGGCTAATTGCAAAAGCTCACCCCGCGTCAGGGTTGCGCCCACTCGAACCCTGGAGCTGCTGTGCTTCTCGGTATCGACATCGGCCTCGGTGATCTCGATCAACTCCTGCATGGAGTCACCGGTTTCGATAACCACCAGGGCGGTCATCAATTTAGTAATCGACGCGATGGGAAGGACCGCGTTGGCATTCTTCTCGTAAAGGGTACGACCGGATTCCTGGTCAAGAACCAGCACCACAGCCGAATTCAAATCCAGCGGGTCGGGAGCAGTGTGCAAACCGGTTGCCCGGGCGATCGATCGGCGCCCAGAAAAAGCCTCACTGCGGGGCGAATCATAGGCGTGATTGAGCGAGGATTGACCAAGTGAGGACTGGCTCAGTGAAGACTGGCTGAGCGACGTCCGCTGGGCCGATACGGTCGGGGTCCGAGCACCGCCCCGCAGGGTGGTTGAAGGACGCTCGCGCCCAGTCCGAGATGCGCGCACTTCGCGAGCGGCCCGCTGCACATTCGCCTTGGCCTCGCGCCCTTCCAGCAAGGCTGCGACCTGAGCCTTGCGCAACCGATCCTGGACGTCCGGACGCCCGCGGGCCTGCGCAGGAGATCCGGCGACCCGCTGATGGTTCTTGGCATTCGTACCATGCGCGGCCGATAGAGCGGACGGATGTGACTGCCCTCCCCGGTTCTCACGAGCGGCCTGCACAGACCCTGCCAGGGCGAGTCCTACGACCGTTACGACGCATCCGAACAGGGGAGCTAGGGCTCGCATCTCAACACTCTAAAATCATCCAAAACAAGAGTTTATCAAATTCTGTGAAACTCAAACCGAGAACAGCACTCAAAATCCCTGGAAAAAAGCAAATTGATCGACGGCCTCGCGTGGCGTAACCAGCGTATTTTCAACGGCTACAGGATCGGCATAACCGAGTGCCATTCCGCAGACAAGCATTTGGTGTTCCGGTATATCGAGCGCCTCGGTGATCACGCGATGAAACTGCGCAAACGCAGCCTGAGGACAGGTTTCGAGACCTCGTGCGCGGGCTGCCAGCATCACGTTCTGTAAGAACATGCCGTAATCAAGCCAGCTGCCCTGCTGCAGCACCCGATCGATGGTAAATATCAACCCGATGGGCGCATCGAAAAAGCGAAAATTACGCCGGGTTTGGGCATGCATCCGCGCATGGTCCCCACGCTGAATCCCCAACAACCCATAAAGCGCCCAACCAACCTGACGCCGTCGGTCCAAATAGGGCGAGACCCATTCGCTCGGATAGTAGGCGTACTCATACTGATGTTGAGAGGACTGCACAGGGTCGTCGACCACCTCACAAAGTTGGTCGCAAAATTTCCGGAGGGGCTCGCCAGCCAGCACTCGGACCTGCCAAGGCTGTGTATTGACGCCTGATGGGGCCCGACTCGCGGCGTCCAGGATTTCGTGGACGGTTGCCTGAGAGACTGCCTTCGGCAAAAAAGCACGTACAGATCGACGCCCGACCATGATTCGGTCGACCACGGCCTGATCCTGTTCAAGTGTTACCCCAGGTTCTGAGGTCGTTGGCGGGACGACCAAAGGCTCGAGTAGTGCCCTGAGCGGCGCCGACAACGGAACGGGACGGCGGCTGTCCCGGTCGACATAGACGTGAACAAAGTGTCCCGCCGCTGATGCGTGGGAATCATTGGGTTTGAAAATACCGACTTCGTAACGAACGCTGGAATTTCCGAGCCGGCTGACCCGGACACCGGCCTCGACCGTTTCGGGGTAGGCTACCGACGCGAAATACGCGCACCCGGTTTCCACGACCAGCCCGATGGCTTGACTCTGGGCCAGGTCCAAAACACCCGCATCGACCAATAAGCTATTGACCGCGGTGTCAAACCATTCGTAGTACACCACGTTATTGACGTGGCCATAAACATCATTGTCAGACCAACGAGTGGGGATCGTTCGCCAGGCCAGATAGTCCGAGCGCGGGAATTTAGTTCTTGAAATAGTCAAAATTCGAATCTCTTGAAACAGCCCAAGGCACCGGTCGTCAAAGCGGAGGTCATTTCGACCGAACCTGAACAAGCGACACCCCGACGGCAGTCACCACCATACCAAAGGCGGCCATTAATCCGAAGGGCTCCCGAAACAGAGCCCATGCCATCAGGGCTGTGACCGGGGGGACAAGGTAAAAAAGGCTGGCGACACGGGTTGCCTCGCCCCGGCGCATCAACATAAACATGAGAAAAACCGCGCCAATCGAAAGCGCAAAAACCGACCACAACATCGTGCCCAGCAGGTCTGGGTGCCACGATGGCCAGATCCCTTCAAAAAACCAGGCCAATGGCGCGAAGATCAAAAAGCTCGCCAGGTACTGAACACAAGTTCCAGTGCGCAAGTCAAACTGCGGCACGAAGCGTTTTTGCCAGAGCGACCCAGCCGTTATTCCAACCAAAGCAATCACTGAAAAAAGAATTGATGAAAGCGCAAGGTGGTCAATGCTCACCCGGTGCGCCACCACCATAGCGACCCCGGCAAAGCCCAGAAACAATCCGAGCCAACCGCGAGCGGATTGGCGCTCACCCAACCACCATGGGGCGGTCAAAGCGGTCAGCACCGGTTGCAGATTCACAATCAAGGCGGTCAAGCCGGCGGGCATTCCCTGGCTGATGGCCACCCAGACACCGGCGAGATAACACCCCTGAACCAGCATTCCCGCAAACGCCAAATGCCACATGGGCTTTCGTTCGGGCCAGGGCGCTCGCGCCAAAACCGCCCATATGGCGAGTACAGCGGCGGCAAACGCCACCCGAATTGCCAGGAACACCAGCGGCGGGGAATGCGGTGCCGACCACCGTGCCACCACGAACCCGGTCGACCAAAGCAAAACAAAGCCGAGCGGAACCAGGACCGCAAGCCATCGCGCCGCCCTGGGGTCTCCCTCAATCACGCGCGCTCACTGGTCGGCAGAATTCCGCAGCGATTGCGACAGTTGCCTGATGGACAGCCACCGTTTTTTCAATCTCAGCGCAGTAACCACCGCCCATTGCGACTGCGACGGGAAGATCGCGGGCTCGGCACCATTCGAAAACCGTCCGGTCACGCGCCTCGATGCCGCCCTGGGTCAAGGCCAGGCGCCCGAGTCGATCGCCACCCAACACATCCGCCCCTGCAATGAACAACAGCAAATCAGGCGCAAAACGCGCTTCCAGCGTGCGCAGTGCACTCTCCAACGCCGACAGATAAGCGTCGTCCCGGGTGCCATCCGGCAAACCCACATCGAGATCACTCAACGCCTTGGCGAACGGCCAGTTGCGTTGTCCGTGAATAGAGAGCGTAAAAATGGTCGGATCCGTCGCCAAAATGGTTGCCGTACCGTTGCCCTGGTGGACATCCAAGTCCAGGATCGCGATGCGACGGACGCGATTCTCGGCCTGCATCAGGCGGGCGGCAACCGCCACATCATTGAAGCAACAGAAACCCTCACCGCGATCAGCATGGGCGTGATGGGTGCCTCCAGCCAAATTGACGCTGACCCCCTCCAGGAGTGCTACCCGGGCCGCAGCAATCGTGGCGCCAGCGGAGCGCCGGGATCGTTCCACCATTTCGGGCGACCAGGGAAATCCAATCGCTCGCTGGTCGGCCTGATCCAGACGGCCATTGCAAAACCGGCGAATCCAGTCGGGGTGATGCGCAAGGGCCAACTGACCATCCGTCGCAGCCGGCGGCTCAAGCAGTTCTACCTGGGGCAGGCTTCGCTCGATCGCTGCACGAAGTAGCGCGTATTTCCGCATTGGAAATCGATGCTCCGGAGGGAGCGGGAGCACGAACTGGTCACTGTGGAAGGCCTTCATATCGCCGAGAGAATAGACGCGTGACAGAATTGTTGCGTTGCACCAAATTCTTCTTGACTTGAGATCGACCACGCGCGATATTGCCGTGGTGCGGCGCATCAATGCCCGCGCCCCTGATTTGTTCAGCTTTACCCGAGAGTAATTCCCATGAAATCCACGACCAATCCCGCCCTGCCCGCACAAAACCTCATGCTCGATCTGATGCAGACCATCAGTCTCAAGACCATCGAGGGCACCGAGAAACTCATCGCCCTCCAGCTTCAAGCAAGCCGCAGCCTGCTCGAGGACATGGCCAGCCAAGCCCAAGCCTTCGCAGAGCTAAAGGATCCACAAAAGCTGGCGACTCACCTGACCTCGATGAAAAATCCTGCCGGCGAGAAAATTTCAGCCTACGCTCGCCAGGCGTATGAAATCAGCACCGAGACCCGCGAAGCCATCACTGAAACGATTCAGAAGCACATTCACGAGAGCCAGGGAGTGACTCACGCGTGGATTGAATCAGCAGCCAAGACGGCCCCCGCAGGGACTGAGCCCATGTTTGCAGTCGCCCGCAATGCCCTGTCACTGGTTCGCACATCGCTGGACCATGCCGCCAAATTGGGACAACAAGCCGCCGAATCGACCGATTCGCACGTCGTGGCGACCACCACCGCCAAGCCTGCCGCGCGCGCCCGCAAAGCTGCCTGATCCGCCAAATTTAGCTGTCTCCTCCGCGTACCGACTGGATCACAGGATCGTCGGTACGTTTGCCCGGTGCGCCCGGGCTTTTTCTTGTCTAAATCCGCCGCACACGCGACGCAACAAAAGCCTGCACCGCTACTACGCGCCGCGCAGGGCCTCTATGCCGCGTTCGATGGCTGCAAAAGCCGGAATCACTGCGGCCTCCTCGCCCTTAACGCCGAGCTCAATATGGCGTCGAGCCCCTCCCTCACCCATTGAGGGGAGGCTGTAGATCTTGACCTGCGGAAACTCCCGCTCGACAGCCTCCATCAACGGTGTGATGGTCGATTCGGCCAGATCGTGCAAGATCATCGATCGGTCGATCAACGCTTCGCGATGGTGCAGGTGCTTGTACTGGTGATCGAGCACCCATTCCACCATGGGCCAGGCCATGACGGGAAAGCCCGGTACAAACCAGTGATCAGCCACTGCGAAACCGGGAATACGGTTGTAGGGGTTTGGAATGATTCGACTACCCGCAGGGAATTCCCCCATTTTCAGACGCTGCCTGTTCTCGGGCAGATTCATGTCGGCGCTGCCTTTGCCTTCGAGTGACATCTCGTAGCAACGCTGGGTAATCAACTCCACCGCCTCCGGGTGCGCGACCAATGGCACCTTGAGTGCCGCTGCCGCCGCATGACGGGTGTGATCGTCAGGAGTCGCGCCGATCCCGCCGCACGAAATCACGCGGTCGCCCCGCTCAAAACTCCGGCACAAAACCTCGGTCAGTCGATCGCGATCATCGCCCAGAAACGCGGCCCAACCGAGCTGCAAGCCGCGGACTGACAAGAGCGAAAGTACCTGCGTAAAGTGCTTGTCCTGGCGCTTGCCCGACAGAATCTCGTCACCAATGACCAACAAACCGAACGACATCAAGCAATCTCCTGGATCAGCGACCGGTGAAACCTGGATTCAGGATCCGCCGCAACGCAAACCAATGTTGGGCCAACAATCCGCGCCCATACTCGCGACCATGTAACTGATCGCGGATCCCAGTTGGCACGAAACCGTCGTTCCAGTCCACCGTGCCAAACCATTGATCCCACCACGGGAGCAAGACGCCAAAGTTAACCCCCAGCGCCCGGCCTTCGTGACCCACACCAATCCCGTGATGGCGCCGATGAAACTCCGGTCCGACGATGAGGTGCCGGATCGGGCCAGGCAAACGCAATCGCAAGTTGGCATGCTGCCACTGCTGAATGACACGCGATGCAACCACCAACCAGACAAATTGCCCCGGGGCCACACCGATCACCAGGGCCACCACAGCCAGAATCGCGTCACGCAACAAGTCATCCAACAGGTGATTACGCTCATCGGACCAAAAAGTCATCTGGCGCTGGCTGTGATGAACGGCGTGTAACTCCCACCACCACCGCCATGCGTGCTGGCCACGATGAATCCAGTAATCAACAAAATCCAGCACGATCAGATACATCACAAATGAAACCAGTGGGCGATCGGTCAGCCCCGGCCAAATCGCATCGAGGTCGGGCCGGCTGAATCCGCCAAGGCGCATGAGGCCCTCAATGGAGTCAAAGACTGGGGTGAGCAACAAAAAAGCCAACACCGGAAAGACGCCGATGCGGTGCAGTAGCGCGTACAACATGTCGGTGATGACCGCGCGACGGTCGTGCACGGCCTCGACCGGAAATGCCCGCTCGAGCGCCATCATCACGGGCACCATGACGGCGAATTCCAATACGCCAATTACCGGCCACTCGGTCGCGTCGTAAGCCAATTCGGCCAGACGCATTTCACCGACCGCGAGAAGAACGGGCTGAACTGCATGTTCGTAGACGGCCTGTTGGGCGGCCAACAATGCGGAGTCAAGAACCGAAATCATGGTCGGGCCGTCATTGTCGGGGGAGGGTTGCAAAACAAAAACCACGGGCCTTCAATCCAGCAATCAGCGGCTCCAGCGCTGGCGCGAAGGGATCACGTCGCGAACGAATACCCAAATGGGCCATCAGGATATCGCCATCGCGAACGCGGGCCAGCGCACGCTTGACCAACGCATCATTCGAGGCCTGTTCGGAAGGCAATTCATCGCCCAGAAAGCCCGCTGGTGCCCAGCCCACATGAGTCCAGCCACAAGCTTGCCCTGCCCGCAGTGCATTTGGCGTCAAAATCCCCCCCGGGGCCCGCCACCAGTGGTCCAGAGCGCGTCCCGTGATGGTTCTAAATCGTTGATTGACCCGCTCGATTTCAGTGCAAACGCCCTGAGCGTCAAGCTTAAGCGTTTCACCTGCGTTCTCTCCGACCTGGGGCCGATAGCGAACCGCCCCATCGGGCACCGCCAAATCTCCCGCGAATCGACCATGCCGCCAGGTATGCGAACCAAACGCATGCCCCTCAGCAACCCGCGCGCGCCAAAACGGCGCCCAGGAATCATCCAGGGCAGCATCACCGCGCGTCGTCGCCTCATTGGCCAGAAAGAAAGTCGCCTTGATGGACTGCCGATCGAGAATGGCAGCGATCAGGTCCGCGTGACGCATCGTGCCTGTATCCAGGGTGAGATAGACACTCGCCCGACAACCGGCCGCTGGGGCGACCTGGATCGTTTCGAGACTTGGCGGAATCGGGGTCAATGGCGCACCATCAATCAGACCCAAGGCGCTCGGTTGAGCATGAACAAGCCGTGCGGCGATCGCCCGACATTGATCGACCGCACCACCCGGCGCTCGGCCAGATCAACGATCGCCACGGACCTTGCCCATCGCTGAGTCACCCAAAGTGTGCGTCCATCGGCAGCCATTTCCATGCAGTCAGGGCCGCTAGGCACTGGAATATCACCGGCGAGGCCCATGGAAAGCATGTCGACGATGGTGACTGTATTGGCGACCCGATTGGAAACAAACAGATGGCGACGATCACCATACGGCCGAAAATTGTGGGCACCCTCCCCCGTCATGATCCGACGAACGGATCGTCGCGCCCGCCAGTCGATCGCGTTGACGTAGTTTTCGCCCATGACCCCGACGAACAAAATGCCGCCATCGGGCGAAATCCAGATGCCCGCAGGCTGGCGCCCACAACCCATGCGCCAGGCGATCTGCATCGTCTGCAGGTCAACGGCACAGATTTCGTCACTGTCCTGCATCGTGACGAACATCCAGCGACTGTCCTGTGACCAGACCAGATGACTGGGTGCGCGAGGGGCGGAATGCAAGGCTGTTGCCCTCGTGACGATAAATATCAATCCGGTCAAGGCGCAAAGCTGCGACGCCGAACCAACGTTGATCGGGCGAGAAACCCAACTGATAAGGATCATCGATCCCGCGCATGACCCCCTGCAACTGTGCCGTCGCTGGGTCAAAAAAGGAGAGCGTATTACTGCCAGCGTTCGCGACGATCAAGGACCGATCGTCGGGCGTCGGAAACAAATGGTGCGGCTCTTTACCGACATCGAGGCGGGTCGACTCAGTAAACGATCGCTGATCGATCAATGACAGGTTGGCATCGGCCGAGTTCAACACAAAGGCCAATGGGGCCGGCCCCGATTGCGCCTGACTCGAAAGTCCGATCAGCGCCGCCGAACCGGCGACCACACCCGCACCGACGCCGGCTACGCCTCTTAAAAACCTGCGCCGCGCGGGCAATGCAGGTTGTAGCGTCGGTTCGAACTCAGACCGATCGTTTCGGTGATCACTCCGGTGGCAACTCATATCCCAATGGATTCCCAGATCTTCTGCAAACGCTTGACCGACACCGGAACCGCAGCGCGCAGTTCCTGCGCATACAGTGAAACCCGCAGTTCCTCGAGCAGCCAGCGGTACTCCTCCAGTCGGGGATCAACCGCACCGCGCCGCGCGATCTGCGCCCGACGCAGATTTTGCAACAACGGCGAAATTTCTGCGCTCTTTGAGGCATCGCGGGCGGGGTCAGCCCGCAATTTGTCTAGCCTCAATCCCATTGCTTTCAAATATCGCGCCAATTGTCCGAGTCGGTTGGTCGGCGTCGCGGTCGGCCAACGCCTGGGCAGAAGCTCCGTCAACTGTCGTTCCAAATCCGCAGCAACAGCCGGGTTTGACTTTGCCGTTGGCAATTTGCGCAATAGGGCCTGATGCTCGAGAAGGACCGCGGCGACTTCTCGGGCAAAGGCCTGACCAATCAGACCAATTCTGGGGCGGGCGTCAATGACCCGACGCTCAAATTGTTCAGCGTCCATCGGAGGTGCCTCATTCAGGACCGTCCTTGCGAGCGCCCCTGCCTGCAATTCCGCCCTCAATTCTTCGGCCGATCCAAAGGGCAGCCAGGCCATCGCCAGCCGAGGCAGGTCCGGGATGGCCCGTTCGAGCGCTTTAAGCGGTTCGCGCAGGGCGATCGAAGCCAACCGCGCGACGCCACCCCGATGCGCCGTCCGGGCCACCTCGGGGTCATCAAATAGCTCGATCGTCACACCCGTCCCCCGATCGACCAAGCCAGGAAATCCAATCAAGGTCTGGCCATGGCGGCGCAGCTCCAGCAACTCGGGCAAGGCACCGAACACCCAGCTCGTTTGAGGTTCCGCGGAAACCGCCGCCTCGACCGTCACCGGCGTTCTCGAGCGGGCATCTAGCGTCGACGTTGGCGTCGGCGTCAGCGTCGACGTCGGGGCCGGGGTCGACACACTGACCACACCAACGTCGGCTGAACCCCCTTTCACCGCCCCCCCTTTCACCGAACCCACAGCAGCGGAGGCGAAGGCCTCGCGCAGCGCGCTCTGCGCTTCACGGCCATGTTCAGCACGCAATTGCGCGAGGTTACGCCCGACCCCCAACTCACGGCCATGCGGATCCGCCAGGACGTAATTCATCCGCAAGTGGACAGGCAGAGTCTCCAGCCTGAAATCATCCGGGCGCGGGCGCAGACCGGTACGCTCCCGAACGCACTCGGACAATGCATCGGTTAAGGCCAACGCCGGCGCCTCGTCGGTGGGAAGTGACGCCAGAAAGGCATCCGCGGTCTCGACCAAAGGCTGACAGCGGTGCCGAATCTTGGGGGGTAATGATTTGAGAAGTGCCAACACCTTGTCGCGCAACAAGCCCGGGACAAGCCAATCCGTTCGGACCGGATCGACTTGCGCCAACAAGGGCAGCGGGACGTTCATCGTGACGCCGTCACGCGGATCGCCAGGTTCAAAAAGGTAGCCGAGTGAAAAACGAGCTCCGCGCATGTCGAGCTTGCGCGGGAAGCGCTGATCGTCCGCCGCCTCATCGGCCGCATCGCCAGCCTCGCGTCTTAGCAGAAAGTCACGGCTCAGATGCAGACATTGGGGATCGGTCCGAGAAATGTCCCGCCACCATCGCTCGAGCGTCTGCCCCGAAATCACCGACGGTGGAATGCGCGCATCGTAAAAATCGAATAATCGATGTTCATCGACCAGCAGATCCGGGCGGCGCATCCGGTGTTCAAGTTGCTCGATCTCGGCAACCAGTCGCTGGTTGTGGAGAATAAACGGGAGTCGGCTGTCCCAGTCACCCGCCACAAGGCCCTCCCGGATCAGAAGTTCCCGCGCGAGCTTGGG
>RFPW01000220.1 GCA_009925965.1 Betaproteobacteria bacterium | reverse complement strand
CGCATCGTTATCTTTTTTTGCCCAATATGGGTGTGTCCTGCTGGTTGGCTCTGGCTGGTGATAACGATCTTAACCACTTCGGAGTTCGTGATGAGTTCTCATGCTTTTCGTCTGGTCGCTTCGTGCGTCACCGTGATGTCACTTTCGGCTTGTGCCACAAATAATTTCAACACGAATCGGGTATCTGCAGTCCCGATGCCGACTATCTATGCCACTGATACGTTGGCAGAAGTTGAGATCAAAGAGCCCATTAGCGGCGCTGGCTGTGCAAGCAGCTTTCTGACGATCTTCAAGAGCGGCGACACCTCGTTCCTGGAGGCCTACGGTGACGCAGGATCGGGAAATATTGCTCGGGCCAAGGCCGCTGCGGCGTACGACGCGCTCGCCGGCAAGAATGGTTTGACAACGGATTTCCTGATCAATCCGGTCTGGGAAGTTAAACAGAACACACAGCTGTTCGGAGTCCTGCAGGACGACGTTTGTGCCAAGGTTAAGGGCTATCGAGCCGTGATTAAAGGTTTCACGAAGAAGGCTGATACGATCACCGGACCTAGCAAGGGTGCTGGTGAGGCGCTCGGGATGCCCTCCTGGCTCTCGAAATTCTTTTAAGTAATTGAACCTTGGGTGTCGAACTGAAGGTTCTGGGCATTGATACCTGGCGACGACTGACCTTTGAGCTTGTAGTTGCCACTGCGGCGATGTTGGGTGGTGCGGCCGCAGTCGCCCAGCCCGCTGGTTTGACACCCTGTTCCAGAGGCGCGGCTGCGCTCAACTGTTCCGGGACTCTTCGGTTTCCGGATGGTGTGATGTATGTCGGCGAATTTCGGGATGGTCGTCGAAACGGTGTCGGTGCCTTCGTCTTCCCCGATGGCCGGCGGCAAGTACATGAGTTTGAGTCGGATGCGGTGATTGGTCAGGGGATTCGATATCGCGCCGATGGTTCGATCGAAAGTTCTGGCACGTTCTCGCACGGTCAGCTAGTACGGGCACATCCGGTAGATATGCAGATGTTCGATCGACGCACCCCGATTCCATCGGACCCGCCAAGACGACCGCAATTGGCTGTGCCGCCGGATCTGCAAAACTTGGCCTCAACGCAGGCGCTTCCTGCGATGACCGTCGACGGCAGGATGTTGTCATTCGTCCTCGGGACGAGTGCACCGAGCGGCCCGGTCATCGGGTCAATTCCGATCTTCGATATCATCGACATCAACGGTCGATCGTCCATTAAAGTCATCCCTCGCAATCCGGGCTGAGTTTTCTATACAGGCATTGCTCGACCGTTCTCAATGAGACGATCCTGCCTTGGAGATGAACACACCGGATCCCGATGCGCTGGCCATCATATGGTTCAAGCGCGACTTGCGCATTCGAGATCACGCTCCCCTTTTAGCGGCCACCTCATTTCAGCGCGCGATCGGTCTTTTTCTGATTGAGCCCGAGTGGCTTCGAAGCGCTGAGTGCGACGAACGCCACCTGGCCTATGTTCTAGCGTCCTTGCGCGGCCTTCGCGCCGATCTGGCGGCTCGGGGTCTGCGGTTGTTCGTGCACGTGGGTTCGGCTTGTGAGGCCTTGGAATCTCTGCGGGTGCAGGCTGGCAGCGTGGCGCTTTTAAGTCACGAGGAAACCGGCACTGGGTGGAGTTACCAGCGTGATCAAGATGTCGGCCGTTGGTGTAAATCGCATGCGGTTTCTTGGCATGAGTGGACGCAGACCGGGGTGGTGCGTCGCTTGAAGTCCCGTCGCGGTTGGGCATCCCAATGGGCGCAGCGGATGAATCAACCACAGGCCGAGAGCCTGAAGGTGCGGTTTTCGGCCGCCTCCTCGCTGGAGGGGGTTCCCGGTTTGCGCGCACTGACGGAAGCGTCAATTCCGACCCTTCTCGAGTTGGGGTTCCCAGCCCAGTCAGTCTGGGCCGAGGCCTTTGCGGCGGACGCCGGTGAGGCGGCGGCCTCAGCGCGCCTGCATCAGTTTTTGAATGGCGGCGCGGTGGGTTATCGCCGGGCACTCTCCAGTCCCCTCAGCGCTGAAGAGGGCTGTAGCCGACTAAGCGTCTACCTGGCCTTCGGAAACCTCTCGATGCGTACCGTGCATCAGGCGACCGAAGCGCGGATCGCAGAGTGCGGACACACGGGGGATTTTGAGCTAGCTCGCGGACTTCGCGGGTTTGCGTCGAGGCTTCGATGGCATTGTCATTTCATGCAAAAACTCGAGGACGAGCCTTCGATTGAGTTTCAGAATTTTTCTAGAGCGCATGACGGGCTCCGTCCAGGCGACGGTAATACTCTCGACGACGATTCCGAGCGGCGTTTACAGGTCTGGGCGGAGGGGCAAACCGGTTACCCGATGGTTGATGCCTGCATGCGCAGCCTGTGTGCAACCGGATGGATCAACTTTCGGATGCGGGCAATGTTGGTGAGCTTCGCGTCCTATCACCTCTGGCTGCACTGGCGCCAAACAGGCCTTCATCTGGCTCGGCAATTCCTCGATTTTGAGCCGGGCATCCATTGGAGTCAGATGCAGATGCAAAGCGGAACGACCGCGATCAATACCCTGCGAATCTATTCGCCAACTAAACAGGCGCAGGATCAGGACCCTGAGGGCATTTTTATTCGTCGTTGGGTGCCCGAGTTGGCGCGGGTGCCGCTCGAGTTCCTGGCCCAGCCGTGGCAAATGAATGAGGTACAGCAACGCATTGCTGAATGTGTGATTGGTCGTGACTACCCCAAACCGATCGTTCTTGAAAAGTCTGCGCTCGCTCAGGCCAAGGCTGTGTTGTATGGGTTGCGTAAGGCGCCTGAGGCCCGAGCCGAGGCCGATGCGATCGCTCAGCGGCATGGCTCGCGCAAGAGCGGGTTGCCGCCATCGGGGCCGTCGTCATCGGGTCGAAGGCCATCGAGTCGACGACCATCGAGTCAGCGTTTAGTCGAACCGCCATCTGGCCAACAGCTTGAGCTTTTTGATTGAAATGGCGTTTAAGGGCAACAAGCAAAGCCTCCCTTCCAAGCTCTGCCTGATCTGCAAGCGCCCAATGACGTGGCGTAAGGCTTGGGCGAAGAACTGGGAGGAAGTCCGTTACTGTTCGGATCGTTGCCGCTCCTTAAGTAAGTCATGACCCAGCCTGTTCGCAATCTCGTCGTCATTTTGGGCGACCAGCTCGATGCACAGTCGTCGGCTTGGGATGGGTTCGATCTTGCGTCGGATATGGTCTGGATGGCAGAGGTCGTTGATGAGTCAACTCATGTTTGGTCGGCCAAGCAGAGAACTGTGCTGTTTCTGAGTGCGATGCGGCACTTCGCGGAGGACCTGAAAGGTCGATCGATTCGGTTGCATTACACCTCGTTTGAGGATGAAGGAAACGTAGGTACGTTGGGGGGGGAGTTAGCTCGAGCGATCGAACACTACTGCCCACAACAACTGGTCATGACCGCTCCTGGTGACTGGCGCGTGTTGAGTGCAATCAAGACAACCGCGCGCCAGCATGCACTCGAGCTTGACGTGCGCGACGACCGACATTTCTTCAGTTCGGTCCGTGATTTTGCTGTCCACGCAAAAGGCCGGAAACAACTGCGCCTGGAGTACTGGTACCGGGAGCTTCGCAAGAAAACCGGCGTGTTGATGACGGGCCCCGATCGCGATCAGCCGGAGGGTGGAGCCTGGAACTATGACGTCGAGAATCGAGGCGCATTCGATGCGCAGGGCCCACAGAGAGTTCCACCCCCGACCCGCTTCGAGCCCGACGC
>RFPW01000219.1 GCA_009925965.1 Betaproteobacteria bacterium | reverse complement strand
ACCGCACAGCAATACGCGAACCGTTTTTTCGTCGCGTTTGAACAGCAGATCAAAGCCGGTCCCGCCGATGGCGGTCTCGCACGGCCGACGGCGATATTTCATGTCAATGCCGAGACATTCAGCGCCAACCATGTCCCCGTGACCGATGCTGCAAGCCTTCAGAATGAGACGCGGCACGCATCGGTACCCGTAGCCTGGGTCCCAACGCTTGCCTCGAACGCTGATTCGTTGGAGTGGCCCCAGAGTGCGGCGCAGGCGGCGCATGCGATGGGTGCACTGCAGGAGGAAGTCCAAAGCGTCCTGGATTCTGAACAGATCAAGGTCTGGATTGAAGACCATATCGCTGTCGTCACGCTGAACCGTCCGGCCAGTCGGAATGCGATGACCCTGTCGATGTGGCGCACCATTCCGGCCATCTTGGCGACTCTGGAGGGTGATGCCAATGTGCGTGCGGTGATCCTGACGGGTGCTGGTACGGATTTTTGCGCTGGCGCCGACATTCCGGAATTCGATCGCGTACGATCTGATCCCGAACAGTCATTGGCTTATGAAACCGCCGTTGATGCGTGTTGCGACGCAATCGCTCAGATCAATAAACCCATGATCGCCGTGTTGCGCGGCTATTGCCTAGGCGGCGGTGCACATCTGGCCATTTCTTGCGATTTTCGCTACGCCGCGAGCGACGCGGTGTTCGGGATCCCTGCCGCCCGGCTCTCCATCATTTACGGTGTCAAAGGGACCCTGAAGTTACTAACGCTGGTAGGCCTGCCTCGGGCGAAAAAAATCCTCTTCAGCGCTGAACGTTTCGATGCACAAGAGGCACTGACGATCGGATTCGTCGATCATGTCGCGCAGACACGGCGAACGGATTCGGATGGGTGGCTGAACCGCCTCCTAGGACGTAGCCCGGAGGTGATTGTCGGCGATCCGATGGCCGATGCCCGGGTGTTTGCAAAAGCGCTTTGCCTGAACGCCCCTCTGACCCAGAAGGGTGCCAAGACGCTTCTGAATGGCCTGGCGTTTGGACGCGGTTCGCTCGATTTGCAGCATGCTGAACAATTGATCGCGCGAGCCGCCGCAAGCGAAGACTATCGGGAGGGCCGAAAGGCATTCGCCGCCCGACGCGCCCCTGATTTTCAGGGCCGCTGATGAAACCGAGTCGTTTCAACTACGAGCGCCCTGAGAGTTTGACGGAGGCGCTTGAACTGCTCAACATCGCGAGTGCAAAAGGGCTGGAAGCCCGCATCATGGCCGGCGGGCAGAGTCTGATCCCGATGATGAATTATCGGATCGTCAAACCCGATCTCGTGATTGATATCAGCCGGCTGCTTGAACTCGATCGGATCCAGACCGGCGCATCCGGCGGCCTGGTGGCGGGGGCCCTCAGTCGCCATAGCACGATGGAGCGTTCTGACCTGGTGGCCCAGCATTTCCCGGTCGTGCCCGAGGCCCTTCAGCATGTGGCGCATCTGGCCGTCCGCAATATGGGCACGATTGGTGGCAGCCTGGCCCACGCGGATCCAGCGGCGGAGTGGCCATTGCTGGTTCGCTTGCTCGATGCAACGCTGGTGGTCGCCTCGGTGCGCGGGGAACGGCGAATTGCAGCGAGCGACTTTTTCATTTCGATGCTGACCACGGCCATCGAACGCGATGAGTTGCTCACACAGATTGAATTCCCGTTTCTGCCGGATGGCAGCGGATCTACCTTTGATGAGTTCTCCCGTCGCCATGGCGACTATGCGCTGGCCGGGGTGGGCGTTTGCCTGACGGCGCATGACGGTCATGTCCGGCAGGCACGGGTCGCCTTGATGGGTGTGGGAGATACCCCGTTGCGCAGTCCTGATGCAGAGGCGGTCCTGACCGGGCAGGCCTGGTCTGAGGATTTGATGCAGCGGGCGGTTGAACAAGGATGTGCAGCGCTCACGCCGCGACAGGATCTGAACGCCTCATCCGATTATCGGCGCCATCTGACCGCAGTGCTGATGGCGCAGACGTTGAAAACCGCCTGGTCGCGCGCCACGGGAGCCGCTCAATGAATAAACCCGCAACACCCTCCGTTCAGGACAGTCCAGGCCAGGAGATTCCACTCGAAAGCGTCTGGATGATCGTCAACGGCCAGGTTGTGCAGGAGCAGGTTGAGCCCCGATTACTGCTGTCTGATTTTTTGCGGCATCAACTGGGTTTGACCGGGACCCATGTGGGTTGCGAGCACGGCGTCTGTGGGGCCTGCACGATCATGGTCGACGGGGACAGCGTGCGCTCCTGCCTGATGTTGACGGTTCGCGCGCATGGTATGCAGATCAGCACGGTCGAGAGCATGGGGCGCATCGATGCGCTCCACCCCTTGCAGGAGGCGCTGCGGGAACACCATGGTTTGCAGTGCGGTTTCTGCACGCCTGGGATTCTCGCTACTTGCGTCGATGCGCTGCAGAAATATCCACTGCGCACCGAAGCCGAGATCCGGGCGGTGCTATCGGGCAATCTCTGTCGCTGTACTGGCTATCAGGGCATTGTCGAAGCGCTGCAGGCTTGCGTTGCACTGCGCGATTGTTCTACAGGAGTCAAACCGTGAAGATGCACATTCTGTCTGGCGGTCTGCTGCGCATGCGCAAGAACATTTACCTTCCGGACGCCCAACGGGGCGAGACGCTGGATCTGCCGGTTTCCTCCATCTTGCTGCGCCACAAGCAGGGCAATGTCCTGTTCGATACCGGCTGCCATCCGACCGCGCTGGCAGACGCGCCGACTCGTTGGGGGACTCTGGCGAAAGCCTTGCAACCCGTAGGCGATCCTGATGCGCATGTGCTCAACGGCTTGGCCGACCTGGGTCTACAGCCGGACGATATCGACGTGGTTGTGAATTCACACTTTCATCCCGATCACTGTGGCTGTAACGAATTCTTCAAGCGCGCCACCATCGTTTGCCATCGGCTTGAACTGGAAGCAGCGCAAGCCGAGGATGGGGAGCAGCGGGGTTATCTGCCGGCCGACTGGCGCCACCCGATGCCGATCCGGACTATCGAAGACGAGCATGATGTGTTCGGCGATGCGCAGTTGCTACTGCTGCCACTGCCAGGCCACACACCAGGCACCATCGGTGCGCTAGCAACGCTCGAACGCGACGGGCGCTTCCTGATGGCGGCGGATGCTGTTGCGCTGCGCCCCAATCTTGAGCAGGAAGTCATGCCGAAGAACACCTGGAATCCCGACCTCGCGCTTGCATCGTTACGGGAAGTCCAGCGTATTGAAGACGACGGTGCGACCGTCATCTTTGGTCACGACATGGAGCAGTGGACCCAGCTGCGCAAAGGGCCGCAAGCCTATGAATGACGCTGTGTCAGGGATCAGGCCATGTGACGGGACGCCAGTGTCCGAGCGCGCGCCCATGGTCGGACAACCCGTGCGGCGCACCGAGGACCCGAGACTGCTTGCCGGTCTGGCCTGTTTTGTTGACGACATCCCGGCGCCACATGCCTTGCATCTGGCCCTGGTGCGCAGTGATCAGGCCCATGCAAGAATCCTGAGTGTGGACACGGAGGCTGCGCTCGCAATGCCAGGTGTGTACGGCATGTATGTCTGGGCTGATCTGGAGGGCTGGATCAAACCTGCCGTAGCCATCTCTCGCACAAGCAGCTATCAGGCCACGGCCATTCATGCGCTGGCGCATCGCTTCGTCCGCTATGTGGGTGAGCCTGTGGTCGCGATTCTGGCGGGCAATCGGTATCAGGCGGAAGATGCCGCTGAACAGAT
>RFPW01000218.1 GCA_009925965.1 Betaproteobacteria bacterium | reverse complement strand
GACAAGGAAGTCACTGACGCCGACGTCGCCCGGGTGATCGAAACCGCCAAGGCGGTCAGTATCCCGACCGATCAGCAGATTCTGCATGTCCTGCCGCAGGAATTCATCATCGACGGGCAGGAAGATATCCGCGAACCCATCGGGATGAGCGGAGTGCGCCTTGAAGTGCGCGTGCACATCGTGACCGGTGCCGTGAGTGCCGCCCAGAACATCATCAAGTGTGTGCGCCGCTGTGGGCTGGAGGTTCAGGATCTGATCCTGCAACCGCTGGCGTCCAGCATGTCGGTGCTCACCGCCGATGAGAAAGAATTGGGCGTGGCCCTGGTCGATATCGGTGGTGGGACGACCGATATTGCGATCTTCACCGGCGGCGCCATTCGGCACACCGCTGTGATTCCGATTGCGGGTGATCAGGTCACCAATGACATTGCCATGGCGATGCGCACACCGACGCCGGATGCGGAGGAAATCAAGTTGCGTTATGGGATTGCCAAGCAGGTGTTGGCAGATCCAGCCGAGCAGATCGAAGTCCCCGGCATCGGTGATCGAGGCCCACGCAAACTCAGCCGCCAGGCGCTGGCCGCGGTGATTGAGCCCCGCGTCGAAGAGCTCTACGCGTTCGTGCAGCAGGTCATCCGCGAGAGTGGTTATGAAGAACTACTTTCGAGTGGAATCGTGATCACGGGTGGAACGGCCATGTTGCCGGGCATGGTCGAACTCGGTGAAGACGTCTTCCTGAAGCCCGTCCGGCTGGGGCTGCCCTCGTATCAGGGGCACCTGTCGGATGTTGTGCGCAACCCCCGTCATGCCACCGCGCTGGGACTGCTTGAAGAAGCCCGTTTGCAGCGCCAGCGCGGCATGAAAGTGGCCGAGCAATCCGGTTCACTCAAAGACACCATGCGCCGAATGAAGGACTGGTTCCTCGGCAATTTTTAAGCCGTTCAACGCATTGCATCAGCCCATTGCATCAGCCCATCGCATCACCCCATTTTTTCACCCGTCAGTCCTTATTTTTTATCCCCCATCAGCCCCAAGGAGTTCGCAGCATGAATGCCCCGATGAATTTTGAAATTGTCGAAACCGAGATCGAAGGCGCCATCATCAAGGTCGTCGGCGTCGGCGGAGCCGGCGGTAACGCCGTCAATCACATGGTCAGCAGTGGTGTCCAGGGTGTTGAATTCATTACCGTCAACACCGATAAGCAGGCGCTCGCCCGTTCGCTTGCGCCGACCTCGATTCAACTCGGTGAGGGCCTGGGTGCCGGGGCAAACGCCATCGCCGGGCGCCAAGCCGCTGAAGCTTGCCGCGAAGAACTCAAAGCTGCGTTGGCCGGCGCCAACATGGTGTTTATCACTGCAGGCATGGGCAAGGGCACTGGAACCGGCGCGAGCCCGATCCTCGCGGAAGTGGCTAAAGAACTCGGCGCGCTGACGGTCGGGGTCGTCACCAAGCCGTTCGGCTTTGAAGGTGCGAAGAAAATGCGCATCGCCGAAGAGGGGATCGAGGCCCTGGCCGCCCACGTCGACAGCCTGATCGTGGTACTCAACGAAAAGCTCTTTGAGGTGATGGATGATGACGCGTCGCTCGACGATGCGTTTCACAAAGCGGACGACGTGCTGCACAACGCGGTCGCGGGGATTGCCGAAATCATCAATGTCCCCGGACTGGTGAACGTCGACTTTGCTGACGTGCGCACCATCATGGGTGAACAGGGCAAGGCGATGATGGGTATCGGCGAAGCCGCGGGTATCGACCGGGCCCGGTTGGCGGCCGAACAGGCCGTGGCCAGCCCGTTGCTCGAAGGGGTTGACCTGCAGGGCGCGCGGGGCGTGATTGTCAACATTACTGCGAGCCGCTCACTGAAGCTGCGTGAAACCAATGAGGTCCTCAACACGATCAAGCACTTCTGCGCCGAAGATGCCACGATCATTCATGGCACGGTTTTCGAAGAAGGCTTGGGCGATCGCCTGCGTGTGACCGTGGTTGCGACCGGAATCGGCAAGCGCCGCAGCGGTCCCGAGTTGGTTCGTCAGCAGCCGCCACTGCAACGCACTGGCACCTACGACGCGTCGCCGCTAGTGGGGCGCAGTGCGCCAGGCTATGGCGGCGGGCGCAGCTACGACTCGCTCGATACACCAACTGTTTGGCGTGATCCGCGTGCCGACGCTGCCGCCCGGGTACAGGCCCTCGAAGACAAGGGCGTCGAGCGCTTTGACATCCCCGCTTTCCTGCGCCGTCAGGCAGACTGAGGACTCGCGACGACTGGGGGGGCCGGGCAGGCTAAACTCGGCGCCTCTCGCCCCCCCTTTTTCTTGGAGATTCGCCTGTGATTAAGATTGGTGACCACCTGCCGGCTGGCACGCTGGATGAGTTTATCGATGTTGAAACCGAGGGATGCGCACTCGGCCCGAACCAAGTCGATGTATTGGCACAGGTCAAGGGTAAAAAGATTGTCATCTTCGGTGTACCCGGCGCCTTCACGCCGACGTGCTCGGCGAAGCATGTCCCCGACTTTATTGCCACCCATGACGCCCTGAGCGCGCGCGGTGTGGATGAGATCTGGTGTCTGTCGGTCAATGACCCCTTTGTCATGGGGGCCTGGGGTCGCGAACAGAAGGCTGCCGGAAAAGTCCGCATGATCGCCGATGGCAGCGCGGACTACACCCGCAAGCTCGGGCTCGAGCAGGATCTGAGCAAGCGCGGTCTGGGTATTCGTTGCCAGCGCTTTTCGATGTTGATCGACGATGGTGTGGTGCGTACGCTCGATATCGATCCTGCGGGTACGTTTGATAAGACCGACGCCCGAACCATGCTGACTCATCTGGATTGAACATCCGGTCAATTCTGAAAGCCGGGCCCGACCCGCGCGGCGCGGCCCCAACTGGGCGTCTGCGCCAGCGCACCATCCGATCGTCCGTGCGGGCGGCCGGGGTCGGCCTGCACTCGGGTGAACGGGTCAACCTTGTGTTGCAACCGGCACCGCCTAACCATGGCATCCGGTTTCGGCGAGTTGATCTCAATCCACCCGTTGTCATCGAGGCACTGGCCGAGCGGGTCAATGACACGCGCATGGCGTCCACACTCAGCCCAGAGGACCCCGCGTTCAGCCATATTCGGGTGGCGACGGTCGAGCACCTGATGAGTGCGCTCGCCGGTCTTGGCGTAGACAATTTACTCGTGGATGTCGACGCGCCAGAGATTCCGATTTTGGACGGCTCGGCCGGGACCTTTGCCTACCTGCTGCAGCAGGCTGGATTGGTCGAGCAGGCGGCCCCGAAGCGCTTTGTGCGGGTCCTTGAGACCATCGAAATCCGCGACGGCGACAAGTGGGCCCGGCTCGACCCTTACTTCGGGTTTCGGCTGGATTTTTCGATTGCTTTCAATCACCCCGCGATTGATGCCACGGGCCAGCGGGCTACATTTGATTTCGCGCGCGATTCCTATCTCAAGGAAATTTCCCGGGCCCGCACCTTCGGATTTGTTCAGGACGTCGAGGCACTCCGGGCGAACGGGCTGGCCCAGGGTGGCAGTCTGGGCAATGCCATCGTCATGGACGAATGGCGCGTGCTCAACAGCGACGGATTGCGTTACGCCGATGAGTTCGTCAAGCACAAGGTCCTCGATGCGATCGGGGATTTGTACTTGCTAGGTCGACCGCTGCTGGCGTCCTACGTCGCCCACAAGTCGGGTCATGCGATGAACAACCGCTTATTGCGTGCGCTGCTGGCGCAACCTCAAGCTTGGACTGAGGTTTGTTTCGAATCGCCGTCCCGATCCGA
>RFPW01000217.1 GCA_009925965.1 Betaproteobacteria bacterium | reverse complement strand
CCCTTTGCGCCGATGGGGCTCAGGACGGATTCCTGGAAAACCTCGGGCAGCGCTCGGCCAAAGAGATGCAACAAGGCCAGCGAAAACTGATTGATTCTGACATCGTTGTATTCCCAATAATTTCCAGGGGCTTTTAAGGGGCGCAGAGATCCTTTGGTGCCCAGGATGCCGCGTGGGTCGTGGGCGACATAACGGTAGTGTTCGACCTGGTCGGGCAGCCCCAGGCAACTGCCTTCCCATTCGCTGGTCTGGCTCATCAAATGTGACCAGGTAATCGATTGGTTGTGTGGTGTATCAAAACCGATCCCGGGTAAGCGTCGCGAGATCGGTTCGTCGGGGTCAGGCAGCAGGCCAGTGCCGTGTGCAACACCGGCCAGGAGCCCAAGATAGGTCTTGGCAACGCTGAAGGTCAGATCGGCCCGGTTGGTATCTCCCCACATGTGCCAAACCTCGCCCTCGCGCAGGATTATTCCCGAGACGCCCGCCCTCGCATGGACCGGCCCCAGAAGTTGGTTCCAGGGTGGGGGGTCAGCCTGATGAACGCCCCAAGCGGCGGGATTGTCGACCGGATCGCGGGGCCAGTTGATCTCGTGAGCGGTCGAATAGGCGATGGCTTGTTCGATCAGATTCATGAATTTTCGAGGGTCCCATGGCATAAGATGACGGCATCGAACTGACCACCAAACTGACCCGTGAGTCGATCAAGGAGACCGAACGAATGGCAATTTATGAACTCAGAACCTACGACGTTGTCGTAGGAAAAATGGCCGAGGCCATTTCACTTTACAACACCGAAGGCTGGCCAGCCATTCAACGCCATCCACAGCGGCTAGTGGGGTACTTCACGGGCGATGTCGGTGCGATCAATCAAATTATTCATTTGTGGAAATTCGAGGATGATGCGGATCGCCGTGCTTTCTGGGCAGGTGTTTTTTCTGACGAGGCGTTTATGGATTTCGCCCGAAAACTGAGGCCCTTACTGCTCTCGCAGAACAACAAACTGATGCTCGCATCGCCTTGGGGCCCACACCCCTGACACTCGGAGTTCGTTGATGAAGGCAAACACTATTCTAGAAACCATTGGCAATACGCCTCATATCCGCATCAATCGCTTGTTCGGCTCGAATCATCAGGTCTGGATCAAGTCTGAGCGCAGCAACCCGGGCGGGTCGATTAAGGATCGGATTGCGTTATCGATGGTTGAGGATGCCGAAAAGAGTGGGGCCCTGAAGCCTGGTGGCACCATCATTGAGCCGACCTCAGGTAACACCGGCGTTGGTCTTGCCATGGTGGCGGCCGTTAAAGGGTACTCGCTCATCCTTGTGATGCCCGACAGCATGTCTGTGGAGCGCAGGCGGTTGATGCTTGCGTATGGTGCGCGGTTTGAACTAACGCCTCGCGAACGGGGCATGAAAGGCGCTATTGCGCGTGCTGAAGAATTGGCCGCGACGATTCCGGGCGCCTGGATTCCGCAACAGTTCGAAAATCCAGCGAACATCGCCGTTCATGTCCGGACCACGGCGCAGGAAATTCTCGATGATTTTCCCGCCGGACTCGATGCGATTATTACTGGCGTTGGAACGGGTGGGCACCTGACCGGCTGCGCTCAGGTTCTGAAGCAGCACTGGCCGCAACTGAGGGTCTACGCGGTCGAACCCAGTGCGTCGCCCGTGATCTCGGGCGGAGCCCCGTCTCCCCACCCAATTCAGGGCATCGGCGCAGGTTTTATCCCCAAGAATCTTGACATGTCTGTGCTGGATGGCGTGATCAAGGTCGACGCGGACGCCGCTCGGGAGTTCGGTCGACGCGCAGCACGCGAGGAGGGCATGCTCGTTGGGATTTCGTCCGGGGCAACGCTCGCGGCGATTAGCCAGAAGTTGCCCGAGCTAGCCGTGGGCGCAACCGTACTCGGCTTTAACTACGACACGGGTGAACGATACCTGTCTGTAGAGGGGTATCTACCGGCAGAAGCAGCAGCTTGACCTGCTTGACGGGGGCATGCAGGAACAAGGCGGAACATCCCCCTCACCAATCAATGGTCTGTCCGCGGTAATCGACAAACCAGGCCTGTGGACGGGCTGTCAGGCTATTCAAGGTGTTCAGCATGCCCATCGTTGAATTCTCGGCCGTGACGGTTTCGTGCCCACGGCTGAATGCCTCGGACAGGCGCGAGACCACAGTGCCGGGTTGAAGGGCTGCGAACACGGCCCCAGGTCGGGTGCGATGAGATTCAATGGCTGCAGTTTGGAGCAGCATGTTACCGGCAGCCTTTGAGGCTCGATAACCGTACCAACCCCCAAGGTGGTTATCCGAAATACTGCCCACTCGGGCGGATAGGACGCCGAAAATGCTGCGCTCCTTGCGGGGCAGGAGCGGAATGCACTCCCGCAGAATCATGCCGCGCCCAATTGCATTGATCTGGAAGGCCCGCATGAGGCCGTTGGCACTCATGCCTTCGAGCCGCTTTTCAGGCCCCTGACCGTCGATGGTCAACGCGCCCGTCGCATCCAGAATCAAGTGAAAGGGGCCGCAGGTCGCGATGGACTGGACGGCGGATGTGATCGCCGCTTCATCTTCAAGAATGAGCGGTGAAGGCGAGGAGCGATCGAGGCGTTCGACAACGGCGCAGCGATCGTCGCAGGTCAGTTGCTCGATGAAGGAGCGACCGATTGTGCCGCTGGCTCCCAATACCAGTGCCCGATATCCGGCGGGCAGCGAGGTCATCAAACTCATTACGGCTTAGCTTAGATCACACGGGCAATTTTGACCGCGAATTCTGAGCCCACCGAAACCAGGCGGCACCAACTGCGGATCAGTCGAGGTGTCTTCAAGGCGTTCAAGTTTTCGATTGCTTCCAGTCGATGAGACCGTTCGTCACTTTGAAATTCGATGAGAAGGCTGAGGAGTTCCGCGTGGCCACCTCGGCGAAGAAGTTGATCAATTTGAACTTGATAGTGATGTTCGACGAAGGTTTCAACGGCTTCAATGGTTGCAAAGACAGCCTCGCGACCAAATATGGCTGGAATTGAGCCCGTCAAAAACCCAGCGATTCGCCATCCGATCAATAACTTGCTGCGCCGAAGTACCGGGAGTAGGGCATTGATCGCGAGCAGATGTTTGCGCTCCGTTTCCAGGTGTGCCCGGGCAAACTCACGAACCGAGGCGTCACGAGTGGCGGCGAGGATGCCGCGATAAATCCAGACAGCGCCAGTTTCGCCGGCCTGATTCGATCGCATATCGCCAACCATGGTGGGCGGCAGATGGGAGACATCTAAGCGCCGAAAGACCGACTGGATCGAGGGCCGAATTGTCAGGAAACCACGGTAAGCCGCTTCCATCAGGGAGAGCGCACCTGGGACTCTAGCGATCACGGATAGCCAACGCCAGCCGGGTAATCGGCTCCAGAGGGCGGCGAATGCCCGTGCGCCACTCAGCACTTCTCCATCCGCCTGCGCCACGTGAAAGCGAGCCATGAGTGTGGCTTTGGACAGGCCCTGGGGAAGTGGTGCGTCTTCGGTGCTGACATCAAGCCACTGGATTGGGGTGGACGAGTTCAGTCCCTGGTAGATCGAAATCTCGGTGCGGCACAGTGGGCATGATCCGTCGAAACAAACCTGAATGGCTTGACGGTTGGCGGGTGTCTGTTCGTGCGAAACCGGTATGGATGCGGGGGATTGATTCATGTGTCCCAATCATAGTCTCAATGCCGAAAGACCCCCCGGGGTCAAGGTTTTATCGATGGCAGTACTGTTAACGACTATATGTCGTTGACAACTTTCA
>RFPW01000216.1 GCA_009925965.1 Betaproteobacteria bacterium | reverse complement strand
TTGATGATGTAGATCAATTGCTGCGGGTGAAGGCGCGGGTTGCAGGTATGCAAAATCATCCCGCTTCCCGAGACCGCATAGTAGGTTTCGAGGTGCCGGTGGTTGTTCCAGGCAATGGTGCCGAGGGCGTCGCCCGCAGTTAGCCCAAGTGATTGCAACGCATTCGCAAGCTGGCGAGCCCGCGCTGCACAGGCCTGATACGTGTAACGATGCATCGGGCCATGGGTTTCGCGAGAAACCACTTCGACATCGCCAAATTGCCGGGCGGCATGTTCGATGACGCTCGAAAGCAGCAGCGGTGGCTCTTGCATCAGGCCAAATTGAGTCATGGATGTCTCTCTCTCAATATCTCTTGTTCTGTCCGAACGGGCGATGGTGTTGGGTTTGGACTCGATTCTATGCCCAATTTCCCTGACGATTGATGCTGAGTTGATGCTGGGTTGATACCGGGTTTTTGGGTTGATGCTAGGGTTTGATCTGCTTAAACCACGGATCAGTTGGCCAATGACCTTCGATATTGTTTTGTTTGGTGCAACTGGATATACCGGTCGCCTCGTCGCTGAAGTGCTGCAGTCGTTTGATTCGGCTAAGCAGCCGCTGCGCTGGGCCATGGCTGGGCGTAGTCTCGAAAAGCTCAAGGCCGCCCGGGCAGCTATCGGTGCACCTGAGACCTTGCCGCTGCTTGTTGCGCAGGCCACCGATTCGGCGGCGATCCGGCAACTGGTCAGGCAGACGCGGCTGGTGATCACAACGGTTGGTCCTTATCAGCGTTACGGCGATGTGCTGGTGGATGCCTGTGCTCAGGAGGGAACGGATTATGTGGACCTGTGTGGGGAATCGACCTGGATGGCCAGCAAGATCCGCCAACTGGGCGATGCTGCAAAGCGCAGCGGTGCACGCATTGTCTTTTCCTGCGGGTTTGATTCAGTACCGTTCGATCTCGGCGTGGTCTTCTTGCAGACCGAGGCGCTTCGCCGATTCGGGCAACCGCTGACGGCGGTTCAGGGGGTGATGCGGGTCATGAAAGGGGGCTTCTCGGGTGGAACGATTGCGAGCGCGATGGCGACCATCGAGGCCAGTGAGCGCGATCCGCGACTCGCCGCGGCAATGCAGGATCCCTTTGCGCTCACGCCTGGCTTTGAGGGCCCGGTTCAGCCGGATGGTACGAGCGCTCAATTTCTGGATTCCATCGGGGTCTGGTCGGGACCGTTCGTCATGGCACCGATCAATACCAAGAACGTCCACCGGACCAATCATCTTCTTGACCACGCCTGGGGCAGAAACTTTACGTACGAGGAGCGTATGCAGACCGGCAAGGGCGAGCAGGGCAGACGTCGGGCAGTCAAAATGGCCCGCAATGCCCGGTGGCAAAATCGTCTGCTCGGCTTGACACCGGTGCGATGGTGCTTACAACACTGGGTTTTACCCAAGCCTGGGGAAGGTCCGAGCGCCCAGCAGCGTGAGAGCGGGCACTTTGAAATTCTGTTCGTGGGTCAGACGCCGAGCCTTAGCGTGGTCGTGACTGGAGATCGTGATCCAGGATATGGCTCCACAGCCAGGATGCTTGCTCAAAGTGCCTTGTGCCTGCTGCACGAGGCCGATCGATCGGTGACGGCTGGCGGTGTCTGGACACCTGGTGCCGCGATGGGCATGTTGCTTGTCCAACGCCTGCGCGAACATGCTGGGTTGACGTTCGAGATCGAATCGGCCGCTGCTTGACCCGGCTGTGTCGGCTGCGCTCTATGGCCGGGGATGTTGGCGCAGCGCGAGTGCCAGAAATATCAGCGCGAGTCCGAGAATGGCGTAGGTTCCGTAAGCCCCTGGCGGGGGACTATCCAGGACCAGGGGCTTGAGTCGCCCGGCCAATATTCTGAGCAATTGTTCTAAAACGATGATTGCAAGCATCGCCGGTACCAGAAATCGGTAGCGCAGGACGACTACCCACTGAAGACAGGCTAGTACCAGTTGACTTGCGCCCCACTGGCCGAAGAGCGCCACGATATTGGGCCCACCAGCTACATCCAGCGTAATGCCCGCAATGGTGTGGGCGCCACCATCGGGGGCGAGCAGATGCACGAGACTGCGGGCAGTGCTCATGACAGTCGCCAGGATCAGGAACCCTAGCGACCATCTCGACCCGGAGTAACGGTTTTCCGTGCGGGGTAGCAGTCGGTCGATCATGAAGGAACGGTTCAGTCCTGCAAGGATTCGACCAGGGCGATATATGCTTTTTTGGCATCGTCATGAGACATGCCATGGTTCTCCGCCCAAGCTTTATGCTTGAACATGCCTACCATGTCATCGGGGCCTTCTTCTGGGGCGTCACCGACGCTGCCCTGTTTGTAGAGCGCATACAGCTTGAGCATCGTGGCATTGTCTGGACGGTTAGAGATGGTTTTGGAGTTGGCAACGGCGGTCTGAAAGTCGTGATCAAGATCGGACATAGCGATTTCCTTTGGGATGGTTGGCGAGACGAAAGAAACAGATTCGGAATCAGGCCCCCAGACTTCGCTGTAGCCTTGGTGAATGACACGGCGTCGGCAGCGCAAATCGAGCAGGGTTGCGAGGCCGGTCGATTGGAGTAACGCGCGCAACCGGGCGCTCTGTTCGGGCTCCAGGGCGCTGGCCGCGTCCTGAAACCGCTGCAGGAGCAACAGTCGATACGGTATGACCATGACATCGACCGAAAGTCCTCGCCACTGCATGGGCGCCACACCGATCGAACGGATGCTGGATTTTTTGACGCCGCTGGTTCCAGCGGGCAGCTCAGGCCGATCGGCCAGCCAGGCATTGGCAAAGACGACGTGAGCCTCAATCTCCGGTAAGTGATCTTCTGCGATCAAGGCGAGCAGGGGCGCGAGTGCTTCGGGCTCCACCCATTTCGGTGCCTTGCCCATGTACTCCGCTACGTCCTCGTCGGGCGCATTCATGCGCTCAATCCATCGCCACACCCGGGGCGCGATTTGCTTGAGCATCGCACTGGGGTAGGGGTCCCGACCAAGGTGGGCGTGCAGGGGGCCAAGCAGCCCGTAGTCACCATGGCTGGGGGTCGTGCCGAGGAGATAGGGTGTTGTTGCGAGATGCTGGTCAAAACGCGTCAGGAACTCACGCAGGGCCTGCTCGATCAGCGGGATCGTTTCAGTATTGACCCCAAAGGCCTTCGTCGCGGCACGCATTCGGGAACTCGAGAAGGCGAACACTTCTGCCTGCTCGGTCGCTGAAACCTCCGGCGCCAATGAACTGGTGAAGTCACAGCGCAGGAACTCCAGATTGTCAGCATCGAAATTCCAGCGGTAGTGCATCGCCGGGCGCAACAATCCTTCGCCGCCGAAGAGCTCGAACAGGTGGGCCAGGACCCGAAGCAGAGGATCCGGTGGCAGAGCGCTCGGACCTTGTGCGCGAGGCTCGCTCGACCGGTGATCACGCAGCGACTCGAGGTGATCGATGATCATCGATCCGTCCTGGACGAGCGTACCGTCCGGCGTCTGCAATACCGGGATGATCCAGCGCCCGATCGTTGGTATGACCTGTTCCCGAAAAAGGGGATGCGCGGTTGAACGTTCTTGAAACGGGATTCGTTGCTTTCGCAGGTATGAACGGACCTTCGCCGTATAAAGGGACCCGGGCATCCCGTACAGAATGTAGTCGGTTGTCATGCTGATGGCTGTTGTGGCTGTCTCGACGCTTCGATCAATCGCCTAGTTCCCGTAATAAACATAGGCATCTTCGGGTGAGGGCTTAGCCTTCATGGTTTTATCGATTGGGATGGCGCCTGCGCCCATGGAGGGCCAGATGGGTTTGCGCTG
>RFPW01000215.1 GCA_009925965.1 Betaproteobacteria bacterium | reverse complement strand
TGAGTCGGGGCTTCAGATTGCAACCTCAGCGCGGATGTGAGGGTGAGCCTGATAGCCCTCGAGCTCGAAATCTTCGATCTGATACTGCTCAATGGAATCAGGATGGTTCTTTAGGACCAGTCTTGGCAACGGGTATGGCTCGCGAGTGAGCTGTAACCGAGCCTGGTCCAGATGATTCAAATAAAGGTGCACATCACCGCCGGTCCAGACAAAATCACCCACCTCTAATCCGCACTGCTGAGCGAGGATGTGCTGCAGAAGTGCATAACTCGCGATGTTGAAGGGGACACCCAAAAAGACGTCGCACGAGCGCTGGTAAAGCTGCAGGTGAAGTCGGCCGTCGATCACTGCAGTCTGAAACAGGCAGTGGCAGGGCGCGAGCTTCATCTGCGGTAACTCGCCAACGTTCCAGGCGCTCACAATCTGCCGGCGTGAGTTCGGGTCACGGCGGATGAGTTCGATCAGTTGCGCGATCTGATCGACGGTTTGCCCGTCCGCGCCTGACCATGCCCGCCATTGCTTACCGTAGATGGGCCCGAGTTCACCGTCTGCGTCGGCCCATTCATCCCAGATCGAGACGCCGTGGGCTTGCAGCGACCGGACATTCGTCTCACCGCGTAAAAACCACAGGAGCTCATGAAAAATGGAACGGGTGTGAAGCTTTTTGGTCGTCAGTAACGGGAACCCATCGGCGAGCCGAAATCGCATCTGGTGCCCGAAGACCGCGATGGTGCCCACGCCCGTTCGGTCGTCTCGCTGAACGCCTTCGTTGAGTACACGCTGGATCAGTTCAAGATACGGCTTCATTTCAGGGTCCGGTCAGCAGTGAGACGGCGTTGCGGGGTGGGGCTGCAATTTCGGTTCGTGCTCCGTTGCGCTCCAGAACGACCCGTTCGGCGTCAATCCCAACCAGTACCCAGCCCGATTCCACTTCGTCGCCCAATGCGATGCTTCGAAGCGGCTTGCCATCAACCGAGATCAGGGCAGACCCACGTTTGCCACTGACGAGTCCAACGACCTTGAAGTTCACGGTGGGCGCTTCAGCGGCTTTGGGTGGTTGCGCACCGAAGAGCGAGGCCGCCAGATTGGCGTTCAATGGCACGGCAACCGCTCCGCTCGCGATGGGGGCAATGGCTTGGGTCGGAGCCGCGAGGCGCGGTACCCACCATGCGAGGATGCCTGCCAACAGCGCAAGAAGCAGCAATGAAGCGAATCGGGGCAGCCAGAGGAGAGCCTTCAAAGACAGACGTCCTTCGTGGGGGTTGAAGCAGGGACTATGATACCGGGACCAGCACACCCAACGCCCGAGCACTCGATGACGCACCCTTCCTACGATTTGCCAATACTCCCCTTGGCGGGTCAGGCCGACAGGTCTGCTCGCAGCGGACTGTCTGCTCGATTGGTTCGTTCGCGGCGAGCGGCGGGGGGTTTTACCCTGATTGAGATCATGGTCGTGATTGTCATTCTTGGGGTGCTAGCGGCATTGGTGGTTCCGCGCGTTATGAGTCGTCCTGATGAGGCCCGAGCGGTCGCAGCCAAACAGGATGTCGCCTCGATCATGCAGGCCTTGAAGCTTTATCGACTGGACAACCAGCGTTATCCGAGCACCGAGCAGGGCTTGATGGCCTTGGTTCAGAAACCGACGGTGTCGCCCGTCCCGTCGAACTGGAAGTCATACCTGGAGCGTCTGCCGAATGACCCCTGGGGTAAACCGTATCAATTCCTGAATCCTGGCATACGGGGTGAGATTGACGTCTTCAGCTTCGGTGCCGATGGCCAAAGTGGCGGCGCCGGTGTGGATTCCGACGTGGGTTCGTGGGACCTCTGAGGCCTCAATCAACTGAAGTTTCGTTAAACGCTAACTCTTGTATCGAGTTGAGCCGGGCCCCGAATCGGCAACGGCGATCGGCGCGTGGGATGACGCTGATCGAAATGCTCGTCGTCGTGGTCATTATCGGGATTGTTCTAGCCTTCACGGCGATCTCAGGGGGGCCAGATACCCAACGCCAGTTGCGCCTTGATGCCGAGCGACTGGCTGCGGTACTCGAAATTGCTCATGAGCAGGCGCTCCTTGGCGGTGCCCCACTCCGGTTTGAAATTGATGCCCAGGGTTGGCGTTTTCTCATTCGCGATCAGCGCACTTGGCGTCCCCTGACGCGCGACCCTGAATTGCGCCCCAGACCCTGGAGCGTGCCAACCCAAGTCGATCTGAGTCGGACAGATGGGCAGTCGACGGTCGAGTTTGGACGCGATGCGATTGATTCGCCATTCACGATTGTTCTACGCCGCGAGCAGGCCAGAGTAAGCCTGCAGGCAAACGGCCTCGGCCTGTTTGGCGTGCAATGATCAAGCGGACGATGGCCCGACGGTCTGCAAGACGGTCTCTTGCGGGCTTCACCCTGATCGAGGTGTTGGTCGCGCTGACGATCGCCGCAGTGGCCTTGATTGCCGCGTTGCGTGCGACCGCCACGTTGACACAAGGTGCACAGGACATGCGACTACGGGCGTATGCGCTGTGGAGTGCGGAGAATCGATTGGCGACGATTCGTCTGAGTTCTGAGTGGCCCGAGGTTGGTCGGCGGCGTTTCGATTGCCCACAGGGCGGCGTCGCTCTGCGGTGCGAAGAGGAAGTATTCGCCACACCGAATCTCTTTTTTCGTCGGGTCGAGATATCCGTCCGCGCGGCGGATGCGCCGGTAGAGGCCGATGCGCCGCGTCTGGCTCGCCTGGTCGGATTCGCCACCAATGTGCCGGGCAGCTAGACATGGTTGCGCCCCGGCTCCCTCCGTTCACCAGTTGCCGCTCCCCCTCGCCCCCACGGTCGCGAGCGGGCTTTACCCTGCTTGAACTGCTGGTTGCGATTGCGCTCCTGGGCGTTCTGGCCGTGTTGTGCTGGCGAGGGCTCGAATCGGTTTTGTCTTCGCGCGATCGGCTGACCCGTGAGAGCGAGGGGTTACGCGCGCTGACGATCGCCTTTGCTCAGGTTGATGATGACTTGAGGCGCACTTGGGCGGTCCGCACGATTCCGGCGGTTGCCCGTGCCGTGCGCTTTCTGTCGGTCGATGATCGCCTGGTTCTCGAATTGGCCCGTTTGGGTGGTACCGCTTCTGATCCGACGCGAATCGATCGGGTGGTCTGGCGATTGCGCGCGAACAACCTGGAGCGTGGCGTGGCCGCTAACGTCGCCGACGGCTCCAACGCGGCAGGCGAACTCGTCTGGCAACCGGTTCTCGCCGGTGTTAAAGACCTGCAGTGGCGGGTCTGGCCAAGCGGTCAGGGCTGGCAGACCGGATTTGCGATAGCGGCCACGATGGCGAGTCAGGACGCAAGCCTGGCGGCTCCGCCGACAGAAGTCCCAAATGCTCCCGCCCCAGGGCGACCAGTCGAAGCGCCAATTCTCGGGGTCGAGTTGTCGATCGAGCGGGCAGATGGTTCCCGCTTTGTTCGCGTTTATTCGGTGCGCGACTGATGCTGCGGAGTGCACTTCGAGGACGTCAGCGCGGCGCGGCCATCGTAACAGCGCTTTTGATCGTTGCGTTGGCGACCACGATTGTCTCGGCGCTCTTTGCGCGCCAGAGCGCGACCGTTCGAACGATTGAAAACCGGCTTGCGATCACCCAGGCGCGTTGGATCGAGCGCGCGGCGATCGACTGGGCCCGGGTAATCTTGCGCCAGGATGCCCGATCGAGCAGTACGGATCATTTCGGCGAGCCTTGGGCGGTTCCGGTTGCCGATACGCGGGTTGATGCTTCTGTCGGGGCTGGGGGGGCATTGGACAGCGGGGCGACTCCGGCAACGCTCTCGGGGCAG
>RFPW01000214.1 GCA_009925965.1 Betaproteobacteria bacterium | reverse complement strand
TCGGTCTGGTTCTTTTCATCATTTTCGGTGATTGGGCCGCTGGCCAATCTTTTTGCGATCCCAGTCGTGACGTTTCTGATGACGCCTGCGGCCCTCGTCGGTGCTGCGCTCGCGATGGGGTCTGGCGCGGTCGCCAGTGTGGTTCTTCGGCCCGCGGTCTGGTTGACCGAGCGCCTCCTGGAAGTGCTGGAGCCGATGTCCGAATGGCCGCTCTCGACGATTGTCATTGCGCAACCCTCGATGGCCTTGCTCTTGCTGGCAGCGCTCGGGGGCGCCTGGATCTTTGCGCCGCGAGCGGTACCCGCCCGATGGCTTGGGCTCTTACTGTTGATGCCTTCGATGGTTGTTCCGCGCGAGCGGCCGCCGTTGGGTGTCCTCTGGTTGACGGCTTATGACGTGGGGCAGGGCAGTGCCTTGTTGGTCGAGACCGCGACACAAACGCTGCTCTACGACACAGGCCCGCGGATGGGTCCTGCGATGGACGCGGGGTCTCGGGTGGTCGTGCCTTCTCTGCGCGCCCGCGGTATCGATCGACTCGACAAGCTGATGATTTCGCATGCCGATGAGGACCATATTGGCGGCGCGGCTTCGGTCTTGCGCGATTTGGATGTCGTGCAGACGTACGCATCTCTGCCGCCCGATCACCCCATGCAGTCCCGGATTCAATCCTGCCACGAGGGCTTGCGCTGGGTGGTTGATGGCGTTCGATTCGATGTGTTGCATCCGTTTGATCCGCCGGTTGCCAGGCCCGCGCGCGCAGCCGGATCGGCCACCAATGCCATGAGCTGTGTCTTGTCGGTCACGGCGCCCGGCGGCCGCGTTTTGTTGACGGGTGATCTCGAGGCGCCGCAGGAGCGCGCACTCCTCGAGCGCCTGGGCCCAGAGGGTCTGCGTTCCGACATCCTGATCGTGCCACACCACGGTAGTAAGACTTCATCGACGCCTGAATTTTTGTCCGCGGTCGCCCCCCTGCAGGCTGTATTTCAGCTCGGATGGCATAACCACTACCGTCACCCGCATCCCAAGGTTTTGGAACGCTATGACCAAGCGGCTATTCCGATCTTGAGAACGGATCGAGATGGCGCTATTCGGATTTCCCTGCAGGCAGGAGAGCCTCCACAAATTTCCAAGTTTCGGGTCGATGAGGCCCGATATTGGCGAGTGGCCCAGCCCTGGCGGGTGTCGGATCGACTAACATCTGAGGCGCTTCCAGATTGACTCCCGGAAAGGATTCCAGATGACTTCTGCTCTGCAGCCCCAAGTTCACCAACTGACCTGCGCCCACGCAGGTGGCTTACACCAGATTGCTTATCGGGAATGGTTCGACGCATCGTCGGGGCCCAAAGAGGCCGCTCGGGTCGTTGTCTGTGTTCATGGTTTGACACGTCGAGCAACCGATTTCGATACCTTGGCCCGCACGATGGCCGGTCGCGGGTGGCGGGTTGTGTGCCCGGATATGATTGGTCGCGGCGATTCGGATTGGGTGACTCAGCCGATGCTCTATTCGGTCCCGCAGTACGTTTCGGATTGTGTAACTCTCGTCGCACGGCTCGGGGTCGAGTCCGTGGATTGGGTCGGCACCTCCATGGGCGGACTGATTGGCATGACCTATGCCGCACTGTCGGGTCATCCCATCCGTCGGATGGTTCTCAATGATATCGGCCCCCAACTCGAGTGGGCCGGGCTTTCGACGATCGCGGCTTATGTTGGTTCGGTGCCCGTTTTTACACAGTATGAAGAGGCTGCCAACTGGTTGCGCGGCCGGATGGCTTCGTTCGGGCCGCATGATGAGGCTGGCTGGGAGCAACTCATTCGACCCTACTTCAAGGTGTTGTCCGATGGGGGATTCACCCCTCATTACGACCCCGCGATCGCGATCCCGTTCAAGGCACTGGCACAAGTAGGCGAAACCGGGGGCCAACCCGGGGGCCAACCCGGGGGCCAACCCGAGGCCCATTCAATGTGGCCGCTCTGGGATGCCGTTACCCCTTCGACGCTTGTTCTGCGTGGGTCCCTGTCAGAACTCCTTTCGACCGAAACCTGTGAAGGGATGAAAGTTCGCGGCCCGAAGGCCCGGGTGATCGAGATCGCTGGCGTCGGACATGCGCCCACCTTGATCGCCCCCGATCAGATAAACCCTATTGTTGAATTTTTCTCGGAGTCATAACTATCATGAGTAATACGATTACCCGCCTACATGTCGGACCCAGAATGTCCGAAGCGGCTGTTTACGGTGGCCTTTGTTTTCTGGCCGGGCAAGTTGCAGCGGACCCGACCCAGGACACGGTAGGTCAGACAAAACAGGTTCTCGCAGATATCGATCGGTTGCTTGGCGAAGCCGGTACCGATCGAACCCGGATCGTTTCGACGACGATTTATCTGCGCGACATCGCCGATTTCGCCGCGATGAATTCGGTTTGGGATGCGTGGGTCCCGGCTGGACAAACCCCGCCGCGTGCGACCGTTCAGGCGGTTCTGGCTCGACCCGAGTACCGGGTCGAGATTCAGGTGGTCGCTGCGGCCTGAGTGTTACCTTGGGTTGGGTTGGGCCTTAGCGCCATCCGGCCCGGTCGATCAGGCGTTGGGCCGTTCCCTGCGCCTGACCGATTCGCTCGACCGCTAGGGCGTCTTGTTTAAAGGACCCTAAAGCTTCAAGCTCGGGGTTATTGAGCGCGACTCCGGCGACGACTGGCCACTCGTTGTTGCCTTCAGCGAAGAAACTCTGCGCCGCGTCGCTGGCGAGGTACTCAAGAAATCGCACGGCCGCATCGCGGTGCGGTGCAAAGCGTGCAATGCCTCCGCCCGCGATATTGACGTGGGTTCCGCGGGTTGCCTGATTGGGCCAGACAACGCCGAGTTTCTGGGCACTCTCGCGTTCGCTTGGATCTTTAGAGCGCAACATGCGGACAAAGTAATAGCTGTTCGTGAGTGCGATCGCACATTCGCCTGCTGCTACGCCTTTGATTTGATCGGTATCGCCGCCGCGCGGCACCCGAGCAAGGTTTGCGACGACGCCGCGGGCCCAGGTTTCAGTGGCGGCCTCGCCCTGGTGTTCAATCATCGATCCGATGAGCGACAACATGTACGGGTGGCTCGCCGAGCGCACGCAGATCTGTCCCTTGAATGTGGGGTTGGCGAGATCCTCATAGCGGGCTAGTTGGTCAGGGCTGATTTTTGACTTGTCGTAGACGATCATCCGGGCACGCCTGGAAAATCCAAACCACTCGCTGCCCTTGCCAGTGTCGCGGCTGCGTAGTTCCACAGGAATGCGTCGCTCGAGTGTTGGGGACTGCAGCGGCTGGAACAAGCCTTCCGCTTGTGCCTTCCAGAGCCGCGATGCATCGGTGAGCAGGATGATGTCGGCGGGGCTGTTGGTGCCTTCGCTGCGCAGACGTGCAAGCAGCGCTTCATCACCGGCTTCGATCCGCTGGACTCGAATTCCGGTGGCTTTGGTGAAATTGCTGTAGAGCGCCTCGTCGGTCTGATAGTGGCGGGCGGAATAAAGATTGAGCACCTGATTCAGCACCGAGCTCTGAGCTTGAGCGGCTTGTGGGGCCAGAAGGCTGTGCATGGCTGCGAGAAGCAGGAACGAAAGGATGCGGGTCATGGTGTCGTTTTGATCTCCGTTTGGACAGTAAGATCTTAACGCGAATCATTCTCATTCGCAAATCGCCGGTGGTTTTACCAAGCCGCCTTCGCTTAGTGCGCTCGACTCGTTAGAATTCGCGAATGATTTCGGATTCCCCGCACCTCCTGCGCCGCCATCTGGGCGGCGGGCTTGCCTCGGCAACCGCTTTATGGCTGGCTGGCTGTGCA
>RFPW01000213.1 GCA_009925965.1 Betaproteobacteria bacterium | reverse complement strand
TTGCGCGCGCTCGGTGGGCAAGAGCCGGTCTACGGCCATTTGTCGATGATTCTCGGCCCCGACGGGGAGAAGCTCTCTAAGCGTCATGGTGCGACGTCGGTGGTCGAGTACGACGCGCAGGGTTTCTTGCCCGAGGCGATGGTTAATTATCTGGCCCGCTTGGGTTGGAGCCATGGCGATGCGGAGATCTTTGATCGTCACGAGTTGGTGCAGTGGTTTGACGCGGCCCAGATAAGTCGTTCACCGGCGCAACTGGATTTCGATAAGTTGCGCTGGGTGAATGCGCAGTGGCTGAAGCGCCTGACTCCGGTCGAAGTGGCTAAACGATTAGAGCCCCACGTCAAAAAGCGCGGTTGGAGCGAAGCGGCGATGACTAGTGGGCCGGACCTACCGACCGCCTGCGCTCTGGTCTTTGAGCGGGCGCATACCCTCGAAGAACTCGCCGATTGGGTCGGCCTTTTTTATGTTCCGACAGCGGTGACTGAGGCGGATCGATCGACCCACCTGACCACCGCCGCGCTCGCTGCAGTGGCATCACTTGCGATTAAATTCAGGGTTCTAGACGAGGCTGAGTGGTCGGCCGGTCCGATTACGGCTACCATGAAATCTACGCTCGCTGAGTTCAGCCTCAAAATGGGCCAGCTGGCGATTCCGGTTCGACTGCTCGTGTTTGGGCAGGCACAGACGCCTTCGGTCGATGCCATGCTCGCTGCGATGCCACGCGCAACGGTGCTTGCTCGTCTCGCGCTGGCTGAGTCGCTTAGTTAAAAGACCAAGCTTAGAAGACCTGCTTTGCAGCCGTCGGTGTGGTGCTCGGCGGGTTGATGATCTTGCGGATGTCGTTCGCCGCTTCTTGCGCTTTGACGATTCCGTCGGTCATCGTTTCAATGCTCCACGTGATGACCTTTTTCAGAAACTCGGTCACTGACGTTTCCCAGGACGGGTTGTAAACGCCCGTTGTCCATTCGTTCGTGCTCTTGATATTTTCTGGGCGCGATAGGGTTGATTTTCCAAGTGAGTTTGGATGGGTCAAGTCACTGACCTTTGTCCAGACTTCGGTGACGCGGTCGGCGCCATGCTCGGCTTCGATTTTGGCAAGGATGCCCAGCATGATGCGCAAATCAATGATGCGGCTGGCCTCGAGCTTGTCCGAAGACGTTGTCCCGTACATGGCTCGGTACAGCACCATCTCGTGGTCGGTCGAGGTCAGAAGCTTGCGGTGCAGATCGGTGCGCTTGATCTCTTTGGCCATCAAGACGATCGCGCTACCGACCTCAAATCCAAAACAGGCTTGCTCGAACAGTGAGCGCACCAGCGCGGGGGCAGTCAGCAGCTTGTTGCTGGCAATCAGGTCGATCGAACAACCCGCGACTTCATGGAACCTGAATAATGCAATCCGCGCCCAGGCGTCGACCAGTGAGGCCTGCCCCAGCCAGAGGACGGCGTTCGCTTCGTGAACGGAATGGCAACGGGCCGCTTTGGCTTGCAGGCCAGCGACCGTCTCGAACGGAACATTAGTAGGCCGGTCATTCAGATTCGCGATCTTGTCCAGCTTCTCGACGGAGAGAAGGAACCGCGACTCGAAGTCATCCTCTTTCTGGGAGGAGGGCGCAGGTACGTAAGCGGACTGCATAGGCTCTTAATTAACGGTTGGGGGTAGGTAGTTAGTCAACGAAACCTCCCACGATTGTGGCACGGGAACCGCTTTTAGGGTGCGGGCGGCGCGATACAATTCGGTTTGACGTTTGGGGCGCGATCATGGCGGGCAATTCGATTGGAGAACTGTTTCGGGTCACCACGTTTGGTGAGTCCCACGGGCCCGCCTTGGGCTGCGTGATCGATGGATGTCCACCGGGGTTGGCACTTGACACGTCTGACATTCAACCCGATCTGGATCGTCGTCGGCCAGGCACGTCACGCCACGTCACCCAGCGTCAGGAACCCGACATCGTGCAGATTCTTTCGGGCGTCTTCGAGGGGCGAACCACGGGGACTCCGATTGCTTTGGTGATTCAAAATGCCGACGCTCGCAGCAAGGATTACGCTGCGATTGCTCAGTCATTTCGGCCCGGCCACGCGGACTATCCTTATCACCATAAATATGGTGTTCGCGATCCGCGCGGTGGCGGTCGTTCGTCGGCCCGCCTGACGGCGGCGACGGTGGCGGCTGGTGCAGTGGCCCGAAAGTGGCTCTTTGACGCCTTTGGTACCCGCGTGCGTGGGTGCATGTCGCAGTTGGGCGAGATCGTTATTCCGTTTGAATCCTGGGATCTGGTCCACGAAAACGCGTTTTTTGCACCCAATGCGAGTGTGATCCCCACGCTCGAGGCCTACATGGACGATTTGCGCCGCGCGGGGGACTCGATCGGCGCCCGTTTGTTTGTTGAGGCGACTGGGGTTCCAGTCGGGCTGGGTGAACCTCTATTTGATCGCCTGGACGCCGACATAGCCCATGCGATGATGGGAATCAACGCGGTCAAGGGGGTCGAGATCGGTGCCGGCTTTGCCTGTGTGGCGCAACGAGGCAGTGAGCATGGCGATGAATTGACACCCACTGGGTTCGGCAGTAATCACGCCGGGGGAGTCCTGGGCGGCATTTCAACTGGGCAGCCCGTCACGGTTTCGATCGCGGTTAAACCCACATCGAGTATCCGGGTCCCGCGCCAATCGATTGATCTTGAGGGGCAACCGACCACCATTGAGACGCTCGGCCGCCATGATCCTTGTGTGGGGATCCGCGCGACGCCGATCGCGGAGGCAATGTTGCTACTGGTGTTGATGGATCACGCCCTGCGTCATCGGGCTCAATGTGGTGATGTACGAGTGACAACCCCCCGGATTGAGGGGCCCCAGCGACGGGCACCCGAGCACTGATTAGGGAGAATAGCGATGCAAGTGCGTGAAGTCCTGAGTGTCAAAGGAAGTACCCTTTTTACTGTTGATCCGGAGGCGATGCTCTCCGATGCGGTCATGGTGATGGCCGATCAGGACATCGGTTCATTGGTCGTCATGGAACGGGGGCAACTGATCGGGATGCTGACCTTTCGGGAGGTGATTCACGTCTTGGCGCTGCGCCAACGGGAGCAACGCACCGGGCCAACGCCACCGGTATCCGAGATTGTCGTGCGTGAAGTGATGAACGGTGATCCGATTATCGCCACGCCCGAAATGGACATCAACGAGTTGCGTCGCGTCATGATCGAGAGCCATCAGCGCTACTTACCGGTGATGGACGACCGTCTGCTGTTGGGTGTGATTTCGTTCCATGACCTGGCCCGTGCCGTCCTCGAAGCGCAAAGCTTCGAAAACCGAATGCTCAAAGCCTACATTCGGGACTGGCCCGAAAGCAGTTAATGGTGCCGACCCGATCGCTTCTCAAGCGGTCGGTGGCTGGGTGGCCTAGAATGCAGCTATGCGAATTCTAATCAGCAACGACGACGGTTATTTTTCCCCGGGCTTGGCTGCGCTTGCGCAGGCGATGAGCACCTTGGGCGAGGTCACTGTGGTTGCGCCCGAGCGCGATCGCAGCGGGGCCTCGAATTCCCTGACGCTAGATCGCCCGCTCAAGGTCCGGCGGGCAGCCAACGGGTTCTTGTTCATCAACGGCACGCCGACCGATTGCGTTCACGTGGCCATTACCGGGATGCTCGACCATCGCCCCGATCTGGTCGTCTCGGGGATTAATGACGGCGCCAATATGGGCGACGATACGATTTATTCGGGCACGGTTGCGGCTGCGACCGAGGGCTATTTGCTTGGGGTTCCGGCGATCGCCTTTTCGCTGGTTGGCCGTGGTTGGGCACATTTGAGTGGAGCCGC
>RFPW01000212.1 GCA_009925965.1 Betaproteobacteria bacterium | reverse complement strand
CTGACCCGGCCGCGTGGGCTCATGGGCCGCAAAGGCGTGATGGAGGACTGAACATGATGCCCGTGTCATCAAAAGAAGATCGCTTACTGCTCATCAGTTTCACGGTTGCCGTGCTCGCCGGTCCCATCGTTCTCGCGCCGTTTGGCGCTGGCTACCCGGATCTCCTTCAAAAATTTGCAATCTTTGGCATTTTTGCCATCGGTTACAACATTTTGTTTGGCCTCACTGGGTATCTGTCATTCGGCCACGCCGCATTTCTGGGGGTGGGCTCGTATGCGGCGGTCTGGAGCTTCAAGCTTCTCACCATGAATGTCCTGCCGGCGATCGTCCTGAGTGTGCTTGTGTCCGCGTTGTTTGCGCTGGTGATTGGCTACATCAGCCTGCGGCGTTCAGGGATCTACTTTTCGATCCTGACCCTGGCCTTTGCCCAGATGTCCTATAACCTGGCGTATTCAGTGCTAACGCCGATCACCAACGGGGAGACGGGTCTTCAGCTCGCCCAGCATGATCCGCGCATCCTCGATCGGATGGCGGGCATCCCGGCCGGGCAGAGCATTCCATCGACGGACCTGTTCGGAATGAAGCTGATCGGCTGGCCTGGTTTTTACTTCTGTGCAGTGCTGCTGATCCTGAGTTTTTACCTCGCCATGCGAATCACGCGCTCGCCATTCGGCCTCATGCTCAAGGCGGTCAAATCAAACCAAAACCGACTCAAATACACCGGGATCAATACCCGATCGTATGCGCTGACAGCCTTTGTGATTTCCGGAAGCTACGCAGGTCTCGCTGGGGCGCTCCTCGCGGTCACAGACCCGCTCGCCGGCGCTGACCGGATGCAGTGGACCGCATCTGGCGAAATCGTCCTGATGACAATCCTGGGCGGCGCGGGAACGCTGCTTGGACCCGTGATGGGCGCTGGCATCATCAAATATCTCGAGAACATTTTTTCAGCGTTCAATCATCAGATCCTGCACAACTTCTTTAGCTTCCTGCCGGATGGGCTCGAAAAGGTCGTTGTTAGCGTGGTGGGCCTCTTTGTGGGTGAAGGCTGGGAACTCACCCTGGGGGTCATGTTCCTGGTCCTGATCGTCTTCTTGCCCGGCGGCGTGATGGAAGGCGTTCGGCGACTCCGGGTGCGGTTTTTCCCCGCTCAGGCCTGAGGAGATTGCACCATGTCAATGCTTGAAGTTTCTGGCCTGCACAAGAGTTTCGGTGGCCTGCGCGCGCTCAATGACGTCAATTTGCGCGTCGAGGCGGGCAGCGTTCACGCCATCATTGGTCCCAATGGCGCCGGGAAATCCACCCTCCTGAATTGTTTTGTCGGGCGACTCATTCCGGATACCGGAACCGTCACCTTCAATGGCACCTCGCTGATCGGTTTAAAGCCCCACGAAATCAACCAGACCGGTGTCGTTCGGGTCTTCCAGACGCCCGAAATTTTTGGCGAGCTCAGCCTGCTGGACAATGTGCTGATTCCGACCCTGGCGCACCGCGACGGTTCGTTTAAGGCCAATGCTTGGTCGCGCACCGATCAGCAGGCTGAGGTGCAGGACCGTGCCGAGCACATGCTTGCGGACGTTGGACTTGCAGACAAGCGACACACCATCGCGAATAGCCTTTCGCGCGGGGACAAGCGCCGCTTGGAACTCGCGATGTGCCTCGCGCAAGAACCAAAACTCTTGTTGCTCGATGAGCCCACAGCGGGGATGTCGCGCGCGGACACCAACAACACCATCGATCTGCTCCAGCGGATCGGGAGTGGTAAGGTCACCAAGATCATCATCGAACACGATATGCACGTGGTGTTTTCCCTGGCTGAAAAAATCAGCGTCATGGCCCAGGGGACTGTGATCGCTGAAGGACCACCCAATGACATCAAAGGCGACCCACGCGTCCAGGAAGCCTATCTCGGGGGAGCCCATCTGTGAGCAACACACCCAACACCAGCGGTACCGCGCCGTCCGCCTATTTTTCGTGCCGCGACATTCATTCGTATTACGGTGAAAGTTATGTGGTTCAGGGCGTCAGCTTTGACATCAAGGAAGGCGAAATTGTCGCCCTCCTGGGTCGTAACGGTGCCGGTAAGACGTCGACCCTGCGCTCGATCGCGCGTCTGGATGCACCCCACCTCCAGAAAGGCGAAATCTGGCTCGATGGTCAACCACTGCACACCATGAGCGCCTATCAGGCTTCGCGCTTGGGCGTGGGCCTCGTGCCCGAGGATCGCCGGATCATCCCCAGCCTCACGGTTGAAGAGAATCTGCAACTCGCCCAGATCGAGGAGCCCATTGGCTGGTCGATCGAGCGCCTGTACGACCACTTCCCACGGCTGGCCGAGCGCCGCAAACAAGAAGCGGTGACGATGTCGGGTGGCGAGCAACAAATGCTTGCGGTAGCCCGGGCGCTCGCCCGCGATGTCAAACTTTTGCTGCTGGATGAACCCTATGAGGGCCTCGCCCCCGTGATCGTTCAAGAAATCGAGAAGATTCTTGAAGAAGTGAAAGGTCTTGGTTTTACAACCATCATCGTCGAGCAAAATGCAATCGCAGCGCTGCACCTTTCAGACCGCGCGCTGATCCTGGATATGGGCGAGATCGTCTTTAATGGCACGGCCAAAGAGGTCATCGACAACGCCGAACTCCGGCAAGAATATCTGGCGATCTAAACCCGGGTATTGTGGAGGGCCATGGAATCCCCTGGCCCTCTATCGACTCTGCTGATCGTCCTGTTCGCCGCCCTCATCGGGGCAGCGATCGGCGCTGCACTGGTCTGGTCCCGCTTGCAGACCGCCATCCAGGTTGCATCCGAACAGGGCCGCGCTGAAGCCCAGCTCCGATCATCGGCCGCACTGGCCAGCGTCAACGAACGCGCCCAGCGGGTACCGGTGCTTGAGCAAGAAATTGAACGCCTGCGTGAGCGTCTTGATCAGACGCAAGACGAGCGCGCGCAATTGGCCGAACGGATCGACGCTGAGCGCGCCTCGGCCCAAGCGAAAATCGATTTGCTGCTTGAGGCTCGCGAATCGCTGACCCATCAGTTCCGTACCCTAGCGACCGAAATCCTGGAAGAAAAGAGCCAGCGGTTCACCGAGCAAAACCAGACCAGCCTGGGTCAGCTTCTCGACCCACTGCGAACCCGAATCGTTGAGTTTCAGGCGAAGGTCGAAGATGTTTACGTGAAGGAAACGCGCGATCGCGGAGCCCTGGCCGAACAAGTTCGACAGCTCATGGACCTGAACCGCACCCTGAGCACTGAGGCGCAGAATCTGACCCGCGCACTCAAAGGCGACAACAAAGCTCAGGGCAACTGGGGTGAACTGATTCTGGAACGAGTCCTCGAATCAGCAGGGCTGCAGCGGGGTCATGGCTATGTGGTTCAGGACAGCCGTGTGCGCGAGGATGGCACCCGCGCCCAGCCCGACGTGGTCATCCATTTGCCCGGCGATCGCTGCCTGGTGGTCGATGCAAAAGTGTCCCTCAACGCGTACGATGACTGGGTCGCAGCGACTGATGAAGAGGCGCGGGCGAGGCATCTGAAGCGCCACCTTGATTCGATGCGCACCCATCTGCGAGGACTGGGGGAACGCGACTACCCCGCGCTGTATGGGTTGCAGTCGCTCGATTGCGTCCTGATGTTCGTACCGATTGAACCCGCGTTCATGACCGCGATCACCCAGGACGGCGACCTGTTTAACGAGGCCTGGAGCCGCAATGTGCTGCTGGTCAGCCCCTCAACCCTGATGTTCGTGGTGCGCACCGTGGCGCATCTCTGGCGCACCGAAGCGCAGAATCGCAACGCGCAGGACATCGCGCGGCGCGGCGCTGA
>RFPW01000211.1 GCA_009925965.1 Betaproteobacteria bacterium | reverse complement strand
GGGCTGTTAACCCACACACGCTTTCCAGGCGTGCGACTTAAACCGCTCATCCACCTGTCCACAGCAGAGGGCGCGATGTTACCACTTGGGCCTCGCCCGGCCCGACGGCAACGGCGGTTCAGGCTGGGCGCAACCCCAATCGCTTGATGAGTGCGCCCCAGCGCTCGTTCTCGGCTCGGATCATCGCAGAAAATGCCTGCGGTCCTTCGCCAACTGGTTGCCACCAGACTTTGGCCATATCGTGCTGAGTATCGTGATCATCGACCGCGCGACTCAGGACGGCATGCATCTTCGCAACAGTTGGGGCGGGGACGCCCTTGGGCATGGCGAATCCGGCCCATCGAACGACCTCGAAACCCTTCATCCCTTGCGAGGCGGCGGTTCGAATTTCGGGCATCGCCTCAAGGCGCTCAGAACTCGTTACAGCCAACGCACGCAGTCGCCCTGAGCGAATTTCAGGCAGGGCTTGTACGGGGTCGAGCAACACCGCTTGCACTTCATTGGCAACGGTAGCAACGATCGCGTCGCGCTCGCTCGCATAGGGTACGTGGAGCACTTGAACGCCCGCATGCTGCATCAAGGCTTCACCGGCCAGATGACCCGGCGAACCGCGCCCACCACTGCCGAAGGTCATGACGCCAGGGCGCTCGATGGCGCTTGCGAACCAGTTCTTCAGCCCCTTGGCGATGACTCGGCGCCCGGTGCAGACCAGATAGGGACGCGTAGCTAGCCAAGTAATAGGCTGTAGGTCAGTGGCCGAAAAGTGAGCCCCCGGACTCAGGAACGAGTCGATCACGAGTGAACGGTTGTCAACGTACGCCAACGATGCGCCGTCGGTACTGGCGCGCGTCAGTTCCTGCAAAACCTCGGCGGGAGATTCTTCTGCCCGGTACCGATAATTAACCGTCCAGGCAAATGCTTGCTTTAGACGCGGTGCGAGCGCCTTGCAAAGGGTTTCCGCGTGTCCGCCCTTCCCTTCGGGCACGACGACATCCAGCGGACGCGGAGGCGGCCACGACGGGTCAAGAACGCCGCCATCGAGCCTTGCATTTCCGGGGCCCTCAGCCCGCGCAGCTACGCTCCAGGCTGGCATCAAACCAGTCGCAGACACTGCGCCGCTGCTGAGGATTTGAAGTGCGAGTCGACGATTGGTTTTCAAGGTTCGAGACGTCATCGTGCCAGGAATTTAACGATTAATTTCGCCATTATGAGACAGGCCGACATCAAACCGTCTGCTTCAGTTGCTCCAAAATCCCGGGATTTTCGAGCGTAGACGTGTCTTGCGTGATTTCGTCGCCCTTCGCGAGAGACCGAAGCAGGCGACGCATGATTTTTCCGGAACGGGTTTTCGGTAAATTATCGCCAAATCGAATGTCTTTGGGCTTGGCGATGGGCCCGATCTCTTTGCCGACCCAATTACGCAAATCCGTTGCGATCCGGCGTGCGTCATCGCCAACGGGGACCGATTGCTTGAGCACCACAAAAGCAACAATAGCCTCGCCCGTTGTTTCATCTGGGCGCCCCACCACCGCAGCCTCCGCCACCAGCGGATTAGAGACCAACGCACTCTCGATTTCCATCGTTCCCATGCGGTGACCAGAGACATTCAAAACATCGTCGATGCGGCCAGTAATCGTGAAATAACCGGTTTCGCGATTCCGAACGGCTCCGTCACCCGCCAGATAAAAACCCTTGAGTTCATCCGGAAAGTAGGCCTTGCGGAACCGGTCCGGATCGCCCCAAATAGTTCGGATCATGGAGGGCCATGGTTTGCGCACCACCAAAATACCGCCCTGGCCGTTGGGGAGTTCAGTCCCTGCTTCGTCCACGATCGCGGCATCGATTCCGGGCAATGGCAAGGTGCATGAACCCGGCACGAGCGGTGTTGCCCCGGGCAAGGGGGTAATCATGTGCCCGCCAGTTTCGGTTTGCCAAAAGGTATCGACAATCGGACATCGCGCCTGACCCACCTGCTCGTGGTACCAGATCCAGGCTTCGGGGTTAATGGGCTCACCGACAGATCCGAGCAGGCGCAGGCTCGAAAGATCGTACTGCGACGGATGAGTTTCGGGCGCTGCATTGCAGGCTTTAATGAGCGCGCGGATGGCGGTGGGTGCGGTATAAAAAATCGAGCACTGATGCTTTTGAATCGTTGCCCAGAATCGCCCTGCGTTGGGGTAGGTAGGTACCCCCTCAAAGATAATCTGCGTGGCGCCAACGGCCAACGGCCCATAGGCAACATAAGTATGGCCGGTCACCCAGCCCACATCTGCGGTACACCAGAACACGTCATGGGGCTTGATGTCGAACGTCCACTGCATGGTCAACATCGCATGCAGAAGATAACCACCCGTAGCGTGCTGGACGCCCTTAGGTTTACCCGTCGACCCCGAGGTGTAGAGCACAAAGAGCGGGTGCTCCGCGCCCACCCAGACCGCATCACAGGTCGTGGCCTGCCCTTCCGCCAGGTCATGCATCCAAACATCGCGACCGGGCTCGAACGCAATCGTGCCGCCCGTGCGCCGATAAACGATCACGTGCCGGACTTGCTCACAGCCGCCAAGGGCAAAGGCCTCGTCGACCGCCGGCTTCAGCGGGATGGCTTTCCCACCGCGATATTGTCCGTCGGCCGCGATGACGAGGGTTGCACCCACGTCAACGATCCGCTCCTGCAGCGACTTGGCGGAAAACCCTCCGAAGACGACCGAGTGCGTGATTCCAAGGCGGGCGCAAGCCTGCATGGCCACGACCGCCTCAATCGACATCGGCATATAGATAATGGCGCGCTCGCCAGTCTGATAGCCCAACGACTTCAGCCCGTTGGCGAGTTGGCAAACTCGCACAAACAACTCGCCGTAGGTAATCTGGGTGACGTCTCCGTTGTCAGCCTCAAACAGGATGGCCGTCTTATGCTCAGTCGGGGTGCCCAGATGACGGTCCAGGCAGTTAAACGAGGCGTTTAACTCACCATCTGCAAACCATTGATAAAAAGGCGCATTGGAATCGTCGAGCGACCGGGTAAATGGCTTTTTCCAGATCAGATTCTCGTGCGCCATGCGTGCCCAAAACGCACTATGGTCGTGTTGCGCTTCGTCGCAGAGCGCCTGATAGGCTTGCATACCCGACACATTGGCCTGAGCCACAAAGGCTTCGGGCACAGGGAAAATACGACTCTCCTGCATGACGCTTTCGATCTCACCCGACATTCGCCTCTCCCCCATCATTATTTAATTGGGCCTGCCGACTGAACGAGTCAGCCACAGCTAAACTTTAAACCATGTCATCACCAAAACGACGATCCCACGGCACCCCCAACTGGCTCGAACAGTGCATGTTTGCGAGCCGGTGGTTACAGGTACCACTCTACCTCGGTCTGATCGCAGCCCAGATTGTTTATGTCTGGCTGTTTCTCGAGGAGCTAATGCATCTGATTGCGCTGCTGTGGGACCCAGCTGCACTCGACGCAACCGTTGAGCGTATTCACATCGCCGAACGCAGTCGCGAAACGGTCGTCATGATCATGGTGTTGACCCTCATCGATGTGGTCATGATCTCGAACCTTCTGATCATGGTGATTATCGGGGGTTACGAGACATTTGTTTCTCGATTGCACCTCCAGGATCATCCCGACCAACCGGAGTGGTTGGACCATATCAACGCCAATGTCCTGAAGGTCAAACTCGCCACCGCCATCGTGGGTATTTCATCGATTCACCTGCTCAAGACCTTCATTTCAGCCGGCACCCTATCGGATAAAACCCTGATTTGGCAATCGGTTATCCATGTCATTTTTCTCATGTCGGCAATTGCGATCGCCTATATTGACCGGCTGATGTCGCA
>RFPW01000022.1 GCA_009925965.1 Betaproteobacteria bacterium | reverse complement strand
GGTTGACGACTGATGCTCTTTCCGCTCCCACCAGTGGTCCAAAATCCAGGGAAAGTTGCGATCCAGATCTGCGAGACTGGCGAGCGACTCACCTTTGCCGAACTTGAACGCGGTGCTAATCGGATAGCCAGAGTCTTGCGCTCGAACGGCATTGTTCGCGGCGACCACGTGGCGTTGTTATTGCCAAATGGCCTGCCTTTCTTGCAGGCCTGCTTTGGTTTGGATCGTGCTGGCGTTTATTACACGACAATCAATACTCGGCTTGCGATCTCCGAGATCGTCCACATCCTTCGCGACTGTGATGCCCGCCTGCTTTTGCTCGACTCCGGTCTGGACATCGTGCGCGACGGCTTGCTGGAAGCGTTGAATGGACCGGTGTTGCGGTTTTGTGTTGGGGATTTATTGCCGGGTTTTCACGACTGGGAGACTGCAGTTCTCGCGGAATCTGACGCTTCAATCGATGACGCCTCTCAGGGCCTCGATATGTTGTATTCCTCCGGAACAACCGGTAGGCCGAAGGGGGTGAAGTGGCCCATGGTCGACAAGCCTGCAGGTCAGCGCACGATGTTGGTAGAACTGTTGCAGCCGCTGTTTGCGTATGACGAACAGACGAGGTATCTGTCGCCAGCCCCCCTTTATCATGCGGCTCCGCTGAGGCACTGTATGACAGTCGTTAAACTTGGCGGCACGATTTTTGTCATGAGGCAGTTTGATGCGGAACGTTCACTCGCGTGGATCGAGCAGTTTAAGGTCACCCACGCGCAGTGGGTTCCGACCATGTTTGTTCGGCTACTCAAGTTGCCCGAGGAAATTCGACATCGGTTTGATCTCTCTTCATTGAAATTGGTCTTGCACGCTGCCGCGCCCTGTCCCGTCGAGGTAAAACATCGAATGATGGCTTGGTGGGGAAGTATCATTCATGAGTATTATGCTGGAACCGAGAACAACGGTTTTTGTGCCATCACGCCGGATGAATGGTTGACGCATCCGGGATCGGTTGGCAGGGCGCGGCAGGGCCGTCTTCATGTCTGCGACGACGATGGGCAGGAGTTGCCCGCGGGATCCACCGGGCTGGTTTATTTCTCGGACGGCCCTGAATTTTCGTATCACAAGGATCCTGAAAAGACCGCGCAAAGCCGAAACAGTCTCGGTTGGTCCACGTTAGGAGATGTTGGATATCTCGATGCAGAGGGTTATCTGTACCTGGTGGATCGAAAAGCGTTCATGATCATTTCTGGTGGGGTCAATGTCTATCCACAGGAAGTTGAAAACGTCTTGATTGATCACCCTAAGGTTCTTGATGTCGCGGTTATTGGCGTTCCTGATGAGGACTTGGGTGAGTCGGTCAAGGCGGTGGTGCAAGTAGTTGAACCGAACGAAGCGAGCGCCTCGTTGTCGGCGGATCTGATTGCGTTTTGTCGACAACGACTGGCGTCGTTTAAGTGCCCAAAAAGTATCGACTTCGACCCTGCGTTGCCCCGTCATCCGACTGGAAAACTATACAAGCAGCGCGTCTGGGATCGATATCGTTGACGCGCGGCGGAGTGGTCGCAGATTTGGCAGATATCCAGCGCCGGCTTGCACTATCAGGACACCCGCGATTCTTTCCTGAGTGCTGCCTGCCGATTGCGCCCGCGGCACCCAAGATCGCTGAAGAGTTTGTACTCGAGTTGTCGGACTATTCGGGCTGATGCTTGAGGCGGTCGCTTGCTAGATGCCTGATGGTCCAAAAATTCAGTAGAACGCCATGGTGCGCACTTCGATGCTTTCGCGCTTTTTGGCGTTTGGCGGGGTGTCCGGGTGTTCGAACGCTGAATGCCCCATGAATCGGCACCGTCCATCCTCGGATGAGTCATACGTCTTGAGCATGATCGCCTGGTTGGCCTCCATCAGAGGGAAGTACATCCAGCGGTGCTTGGACGAATAGCGCATCACATAAATCTCGCCGGTGCGTTCACGGTATTTGAGTTCCATGCGCAGCATGTCGTCGGGCTCGTGGGTGCTGGCATCGCACATGGCCAGAGGCAGTTCCTCGACACGGCTGTAGAGTGGCTTCCAGACGTTGTAAAACGCAACGCGACTCTTGAGCAAGGTTTCGGCCTCGCCCGGCAGCAGGTCATGGACCCTTTGCGGCCCACTCCTCACGGTGTAATCGCTGTGCACCAGCAGGACAGCGGGGCGCTGGACCTCGGTCTGCTGTTTCAGATCGGCGGGGAGCCGTTTGCGAATCGTGTGATCAAAAATTTCGACGCGCTTCGCACCCGTGTGAGTCATGACAAACGCCCGGACTTGTTCGTAAAACTCCTGCTTGACCTTGTCATCATCATCAAATTTGACAAAGGAAGGCTCGAACTCGTGGAGCTCGAAACCCTCTCGATCCAGGCGGATTGTATGCCGCTGTGGCCAGGCGTCGTGGATGTCCACTTCTTTTGAATCGGTCCCCGGCGGGTTGAGCTTGACGCTCGGGTCGGGCTCGTAGAAGTAATAGTCAGGGGGTATGCCGTTATCCACTGAATAATTCAGGGTGGCACGCACGGGGTGCGAAGGCGTCATGTCGGTCCGATCAATCGTTACTGGGGTTTTTGGGTGGTAAACCCTTCATAGACCGTCGTGTTCTGCCAGCAGGGTAGATTCTCAACGCGCTCGTGCAGCCAACGCTTGAGATTGCCGTGTCCGTTCAGCGGCAGTTGTTGCCATCCGTGCAGGTGCATCGGCGCGGCCAAGACCACGTCGGCGATCGTCGGATGTGAGCCGCTGATCCAGTCGGTGCTATCAAGACGCTTATCGAGAATGCCCGCGAGCTTGTGGAACTGAGCTTCCTGAGCGGCCAGGACTGCCGGGTCGGGCGCGCCACCGAGCAGCGGTTTAACGCAGTTTTCGACGAGGAAAACATAGCAGCTCGGAAACCAGCTGGAGGACTCCCACAACAGCCACCGGTTGATATCGGCGCGGGTCTTGAGGTTCTTCGGATAGGCTGCATCGTTACCATGTTTGTCAGCGGCATATTGCAGGATCGCATTCGATTCCCAAAGGACAAAGTCATCGTCGACCATCGCCGGCAACGAGGCGTTTGGGTTGAGGCTCAGGAAGGGATCTTCTTTTTGAGCGCCCTTGAAGTAGTCGACGTATTCCAGTTCATAAGGCGCACCGATGAACTGAAGGCCAGCCAGAACCTTTCTGCAATTAACGGTAATGGGGTCTGCGTGAATCTTCATGTTGTCTCCTTTTGTAATCATTCATAAACCGATACAAACCCAGTGTAGGAATTGACCAATTTGGAGGCAACTGCTGTACTGCGAACAGATTATCTTCAGATCGCGAACAATGATTCCCTCCGAGCGTCAGCAAAGGCCCATCTCGACCGATATGCTCAGTGCCTTCATCAAGGTGGCTCAGAGCAGCAGCGTGAGCCAGGCTGCGGTAGCGCTCGATGTGAGCAAGAGCCTGGTGAGTAAGCGTATTGCTCAACTCGAAGAGCGGCTGGGCGCGACCTTGTTCAGTCGCAGTACACGCAAAGTTGCTCTGACCCCGGCTGGTGAGGTGTATCTCGAATTTGCCCAACGAGCCGTCAATGAGATTTCCGGTGGTCTCGAGCGCGTTCGTGTTCTCAAAACGGAACTAACCGGGACGCTGAGGCTGACGGCACCGGTTTCGTGGGGGCAGCGCGTTTTGGCCAAGCAACTGCCGGAATTCTTGCGGCTCCACCCGGCCCTTGAAATTGAACTCAGGCTCGCCGACCGGTTATTCGACATCGCCGCAGAGCGCATCGATATCGCTTTTCGCTGGTCAAGCGCTGCGGGCTCGGAGTTCAGAAGTACCCCGATGGCCATGGTCGAGTGGTTTCTGACCGCGTCGCCTTTGTATTTGTCCCTTAATGGCACGCCAGCCTCGCCATCCGAACTGATGAAACATTCTTGCCTTTACTATCGACGTGACAATAGTGACGACATCTGGACACTGGTCAGTGAAGTCACCAAGGCCGACCAGATACCCGAAACGGTGACCGTCAAAGTGAATGCTCGTTATCGGGTGGACAACCCCGAGGCCGTTTATGAATCAGCTGCCGCCGGGCTGGGAGTAGCCCTTCTGCCCGACTATTTATGTGAAAACGCGATCCGCAACGGTACGCTTGTGAAGGTCCTGACGGGTTGGACCGCCAAGACCAAGTTCGGCACCCAAGTGGTTGCGCTGTCAACGCCCGAGCGTATGAAATTCACGCGCAACCAGTTCTTGCTTGACCATTTGAAGCTTGCCCTTGCCCCGACCTGGATCGATTCGAGGCCAAAGACATCCAACCCGGTGCCACACTAAGAATATGCACACCACACATCACTTAAATCGCCGGCTAACCCTTGGCGCCCTTCTGGGTGCTGTGATGCTGCCTAATCAGGCCTTCGCCGCTGCCGACGGCCCCGACGGTACGGCCTTGACGGCAGTGATCGCTGGCGCCCATCGCAGCAATGCCAACCGCGCCCGCGATGGGGCGCGCCACCCATATGAAACGCTTCGATTCTTCGGCCTGGCACCGACACAAACGGTGGTCGAGATCGCGCCCGGCGCAGGGTGGTACACCGAGATTCTGGCGCCTTATCTGAAAAATACTGGCCGCCTGTATGCCGCCCACTATTCGGCGGACGCTCCGGAAGAAGGCCGGCGCCGCGCTCGGGCGCGTTTCGAGTCCAAGCTGGCGCAGGACCCTGCAATTTTCGGTCGGACAATCCTCGGGACTTTACCGCGCGACGGCGGCGGTTTCACCGACATCGCACCCTTAGGCGGGGCTGACCTTGTGCTGACCTTCCGAAACGTGCACAACTGGATCGAGGATGGCCATCTCGACGCGACGCTTCGCGCCTTCCACGCGGTGCTCAAACCGGGTGGCGTACTTGGTGTCGAGGAGCATCGTGCGGCGTCTGGGACCCCGATCGCGCAGATTATTGCGAGCGGTTACGTACCCGAGGACTTCGTTATAAAGAGTGCAAATGCTGCCGGTTTCATACTGGCCGATCGCAGCGAGATCAACGCGAATCCGCGCGACACCAAGGACCATGCTCAGGGCGTCTGGTCGCTACCACCAACCCTGCGTGGCGGCGAGGTTGATCGCGCGAAGTTCATGGCCATTGGTGAATCCGATCGCATGACGCTGAAGTTCATCAAGCCGGCAACCTGAGTCAGAACGAGCGCTGAAGAGACTATGTGCGACGACGAGGTAACCGCGCCCAGCCTTGTGCTTCCCGCGCAGGGGATGTCACACTGAGGCTGAATTTGTCTTCCAGGGACTGAAGCAGTGCATCTCACGACCGACGTTCTTGTGATTGGCGCCGGTGGCGCAGGTATGTATGCCGCCCTCGAAGCCGCCCGCCATGGTGCAAATGTGTTGTTGATCGATCGGAGTCTGATCGGGCGCGGCGGGGCGACCGTCATGGCGCAGATGACGGTTGCGGCCGCCGTGGGTGGTGAATGCCCCGATCACTGGCAACATCATCTTGTCGATACGCTACGTGCCGGGCGTGGTCTGTGTGATCCGGCGCTTGCCCGCGTGATCTGCGAAGACGGGCTTGAATGTATTTTAGAGATGGATTCCTGGGGCGTCGGTTGGGCGCGTAAGGAAGGTCGGTTCACCCAGGTGATGGCACCCGGCCATGACCGGCCCCGCTGCGTCTATGTCGACTTTCTGAATACTGGGCCTGCAGTCTCCAGAACTTTGCGCACCCAACTCATTCGCGCGGCAGGCCCTGAATCTGCGCGTGCGGGTCTCGTCGAAGGCGCCAGCCCGGGCTCGATTCGACGGGTCGGCGATTTACTCGTCACGCGCCTGGAAACCCAGGGCGGCGAATGCGTTGGGGCCACCGCGCTCCATTTGTCTACCGGTGAACTCGTCAGCATCGGGGCTGCGGCCACCGTGATGGCTACGGGTGGATTAACGCGCCTATATCGGCGCAATAGTGCCTCGGCCAATATGGGCGGCGATGGGTATGCACTTGCACTTCGGGCGGGCGCGGCTTTGCTTGATATGGAGTTTGTCCAATTCTTTCCGATTGGCCACCTCGCGCCCCGCATGATCGGAATGGACCCGATTATGTGGGACCCGTTCCGCTATAAACTCGGTGGTCGTTTACTGAATGGAAATCGTGAGGAATTTGTTCAGAACTACGGTGCTGCTGTCTCGGACAAGTACATCGTGACCCGTGATTTAGCGACTTACGCGATTACCAAAGAGGTCGAAGCGGGGAGAGGTTCTCCCAATGGCGGCGCCTATTTGTCATTTGAGCATCTGAGTGCCGAGGTCTTGCGCGAAGCGTTCGGGCCCGTGATTGATCGGATCGCTAAAAATGGCATCGATCTCACCCAGATGCCGATCGAAGTGGCGCCGATTGCGCACTATCACATGGGCGGCATCCAGGTCGACGCCCAGATGAGAACGACATTGGCGGGTCTTTTGGCGGCGGGCGAAGCCGTTGGTGGCGCTAACGGCGCAAACCGCTTATCCGGAAATGCGATTACCGAAGCGCTGGCATTCGGGCGCAGAGCGGGTCGCAATGCAGCTCATGACGCGCTCGCCAGCGGTGCGCTGCGGTGGGATGGTGCCGGACGTGATGCGCACTGGTACACCCAGGGACCATCCCATCTGGATTTCAATCCGGCTCAAATGCTGGTTGAGTTACAGGCGCTGATGGCCGATGAGGTCGGGCCATTTCGCACTGAGGCCGGCCTGCTGCGTGCGTTACACCGACTAACGGCCATGCGCGCTCAGGTCGGGGAAGTGCCACCAAAAGGAACTGGCGGGCTGGATTGCGTCCGGATTGATTGGTTCGATCTTTTTCAGATGTTGCTCGTGGCTGAAGTCGTGACGCGTGCTGCCTTGCTTCGCACTGAGAGCCGCGGGGCGCATCAGCGCGAAGATTTCCCGGGGCTTGACGAGTCGTGGCGGGTCAATCAGGTGGTCAATACCGATGGCGTTGGCCAGCTGAATATTGCGCGACGTATGGTGCCGGCATCGGTGCTGATCCCCGATCCCGTGGAGCTCGCATGAGCCAAATCGTCAACCACCTCGGCGACCACCGCGTCAACCTTCAAGTCAACCTTCAAGTCAACCTTCGCATTAAACGGGGCGCCCCTGGCGACGCACTCCGGTTCGAGACCCATGACGTCCCGTTCGAACCGGGCCAGTCGGTGCTGGACGCCTTGCGTTGGGTGCGGGCGCACGTGGATCCGAGTCTGGCAATTCGATATTCCTGCATCAATGCTAACGCCTGTAAAGAATGCATGATGAGAGTCGATGGCAAGACGGTCTATGCCTGTCTGGCAAAACTGGAGGCGCGGGAGATGGTGATTGAGCCGTTGCCCAACAAGCCGCTGGTGAGGGATCTTGTGACTGAGGTGGCGCCTTCGGACGAGGAACTGTTTGTGTCGTCGAAAGTCTGACTTCAGGTCAGACGTTTGCGCAACTGCTGGCTTAGTGCGTCTACGCAGGCCACCATTCCAATCATGCCCAGCAGCACTGATGCGGTTTTGTGCATCTGGAAAAGGCTCAGATGAAACGCCAGCAATTGGCCGAGTCCGCCGGCGCCGACCACACCCAGGATAGCCGCCGCTCGGATGTTGTTCTCCCATCGATAAAGGGTGTAGCTCATCACCTGGGGCAAAATCGTGGGCAGGGTGGCATAAAAAAAGACGCGACCTGAACCGACGCCCTGGGCCTTGAGTGCCATCGCAGGCCCGGTGGAGGCGTTTTCAAGGGCCTCTGCGTAAAGTCGTCCCAGGACACCCGCGGTGTGTAGCGCAAGCGCTAACGTTCCGGCAAATGGCCCCAAGCCTGCCGAAATCAGCAGGAGGCTAGCCCAGACAAGTTCCGGAATGGCGCGCAGGGCATTGAGCACCCACTGGACTGGGGTTCGAGTCCAGGCCCGCGCTTCTGCGCGATTTTGGCTTCCAGGGATGGCCAGCAACATTCCCAGCAGGGCAGCCAGCAAGGTGCCAAGAACGGACATGGCCAGGGTCTCCCAGGCACCCACAATCACTTTTTGAATGAATTCCGGTGAAGTTTCAGGAGGAACGAATTCCCCCAGAAAGCGCCCCATGCTCGCGACCGCCTCGGCTGACCAAAAGGCTTGCCACTGCAAATCGATGGTCGCGAAGCTTGCAATGACCAGGCATAGCAGTGCTGTCAGTACTCCCCAAGCCTGGGTTCTCATCCGAGTACCTTCCGGATGGTTGCACTGGCACGGTCTGCAAGCGCAACCAGTCCGATGAAGACCAGCAGCATGGTCGCCACCTCGGCGCCGGCGAACATCTTCATCGAATTGTCCATTTCCTGGCCCAGTCCTCCCGCACCTACAAAACCGAGAACGACGGACGAGCGAATGGCGCATTCCCAACGGTAGACGGTGTAACTGGTCAACTCCGCTGCGCAGGTGGGTAGTAAAGAATGGAAGAACGCTTGCATTCGGCTGCTCCCATTTCGTAGTAGCGTTCTGCTCGAATGCTGATCGGCACTCTCTAGAATTTCCGCATACACCTTTCCAAGCATGCCCGCGTAGGTCAACGAGATGGCCAGAACGCCCGCGGTCGGGCCCAGGCCAACTACCCGAACAAACACCAGGGCCCAGACCAGTTCGGGAATGCTGCGCAGAACAATAAGCACCCAGCGAACCGACTGGCGAATCCAGAATGGCACTTGGTCCATCGTGCCCGTCAGCCCCGAGAGCGAGAGCACCCTTGCCGCAACCAGGCTCAGTGGAATGGCCAGCAAGAGTGCCAGGCTGATCCCAACGGTCGCCATGGCGACCGTGCGCCAGGTTTCTCGCGCAATCAGACGTAAAAACTCGGGATCGACCGCAATTGGCCAAAAGGTTCCAAGAAATCGAACCGTCGCCTGAATGCTGTCGGACTCGAATAGAGCCCAGGGACGGAACTCGGTCGCGATGCCTAGGGGCCACAACAGGGCAAAACCGGCCAGGATGGAGAAGAGTCGGGATGCGGTAGCGGGATCCCGGATGGGCTCGGCGCGCCGCATTATCGGCATTGCAGGGCGGTGACGCTGACGCCTGGGCCCCCAAGATGTTCATCGGCGGCATCGGCACCGCACAACTCGTTACTGGAGGTCTCGTAGAGACTCTCCAGGGCCTCTTGTGTGACTTGTGAACTCGACAAATCGAAGGCCAGCTTTCCTTTGCGAAGGCCAATGATTCTTGGAAAGAATGCCAGGGCGGCGTCGACCTGATGCAGTGTTGTTACCAGGGTCGAGCCGCGTTCATTCGCACTGTCGACCAGAGCCCGCATGGCTTGTTGTAGTCTGGCTGGGTCGAGCGATGACAGGGGCTCGTCAATCAACCAAAGCGATGCGGGGGACATTAGGGCGCGGGCCAAACCCACCCGCTGGCGCTCCCCGCCTGAGAGCTGATCGACCCGCTCGAACAGCTTCTCGGCCAGATCAAAGCGCTCGAGTGCCGCCAACGCACCGGGGAGATCACTCGGGACTATGAGGGATCGCAAGCTGGCGAAAAAGCCGATCGACGGCAGTCGTCCAGCCAGCACGGCTGTGACGACGCGTTGCCGTGGAGGCAGCGGCGGAACTTGTGGGGCGAGAAATAAACGGCCCCGCAACCGCTGTAATTCTGGTTTTGACAACTGCCAAGGGTCCTGTCCGTCGAGTGACAGCGACCCGCTCAGGGGCTTCATGGCACATGCCAGAACCTCCAGCAACGTCGTCTTCCCCGAACCCGAGGGACCGATGATGGCGACGTGTTCGCCAGCGCCGATCTCGAGACTCAGGCGCTCGATTGCGCGATCATCGGATGAGCGATATGCGCGATGCCGAGCCTCGAGATGCCTGGTTTGAATCTTCAATGCGTCGGTTAAGGGGGGCTCAAAGGAGTTGGGCGCTACGGGCTGCAGTTTCGATTTCTCTGTAGTTCTCGGCCTGGGTCGGCACAAAACGGCTGGCACGCTGCAATTCAAGGATCTCTTTGCCTTCGGGGGTTGTCTTGCTCAAGCCCAAAAATGCCTGCTTAAGTTTTTCACGCATGGCCGATGGCATATCAGCATGGACCGACCAGTTGTAGTCGAAAAACGGCGCAGTGGTATGGAAAACCTTGACCTTGCTCGGGTCCACCTTTTTCTCAGCAACAAAACGCTCCCAGACCTGAATGTTGAGTGCGCCCGCCTGAACCTTGCCGGATGCGACTGCCGCGATCGTGGCATCGTGGGCGCCACTGAAGGCAACGCGTTTGAAATCCTTGTCCGGATTGATGTTGGCCGCGAGAAGTGCGCTGCGCGGCATGAGATGTCCAGAGGTGCTGCTCTGCGAACCAAAGCTCACATCCTTGCCCTTCAGATCATTAAGCGTGCTAACCGTGGGGTCACTGGTGATGAACACCGACTTGAACTGTGTGTCTTCTTCACGCTGAACCAGGGGAATGATTTTTCCGCCCGACCGGACGTTGGCTTGAACAAACGTGAAGCCCCCGAACCAGGCGAGATCAACGCGCTTGTTGACCAATGATTCAACCGCTGCCGCGTAATCAGTTACTGGCACAAACTGAACTTTCATGCCGAGTTGCGATTCAAGGTAAGCCACGAGCGGCGCTGCCTTGCGGGCTAACTCGCTGGGTGCTTCGTCCGGGATTGCGGTGACTCGAAAGACGGTCTGGGCCTGCGCCACACTGATGCTCCCCACCAGAAGGCTGGCAAGCAAGTTGAGACCACGACGCACAAAGGTGGCACGGTTCATAAGACTTCCTGTGGTGTCCGGGCCCGCAAAAGGTTAGGGCCCAAGTTGCCGCGTAGGATGCCAGAATATTGCGGGGCACAAACCGAGACAGGTACTCATTGAAGCAAGAATCAAATCTGGACGCTCAAGCAATTGGCGAGCTTGACGAAGGGCTGTTGCGACCGCGGGCTCAAATTTCTCCCAAGTATTTTTACGATAGTCAGGGATCGCGCCTCTTTGATGCCATCACGGCCCTGGACGAGTATTACCCGACCCGAACTGAAGCGGCGATCCTCGAATCTGCGGCTGCCGAAATCGCCCGAGTTGTCCCGGCGAAAACAGTTTTGATCGATCTGGGCGCGGGAAATTGCGCCAAGGCTGAACGCCTCTTGCCGATTCTGAACCCAGCCGCCTATCTCGCGATTGATATCTCATCCGAGTTTTTGTTCGAGGCGCTGCAGGGTTTGGGGCAGCGTCATCCTGAGCTTCCCAGACGTGCACTGGCGATGGATTTTTCAGCTCGTTTTGAGCTTTCCGATGAATCAACTGCGTGGCTTTCGCAACTCGGTCTCGACGATCGGCCAAGGGTGGTCTTTTATCCAGGATCGAGCATCGGAAACTTTACCCCTAACGAGGCCCTCGGCTTGTTGCAGCAAGTTCGGGCGGTGTGCGCGGCCAGCGGTCCAGGGGGGGGCATTTTGATCGGCGTTGACCGGGTCAAGTCGCGGGCGATGCTTGAATCCGCATATAACGATGCGCTTGGCGTGACGGCTGCATTCAACCGTAATCTGTTGCGCCATTTGAATCGTCTTCTTGGGGCGGATTTTGTTCTTGATCACTGGAAGCATGTGGCTTTCTATTGCGGTCACAAGTCCCGCATTGAGATGCACCTTGAGTCTCTGTGCGAGCAAACGGTTCGGTGGCCGGGGGCCGAGCGCTTGTTTCGTTCTGGTGAGCGAATCCATACCGAAAATTCATACAAATGGCAGCCGCAGAATTTTGAGGCGCTGCTGACTCAGGCAGGATTTACCCCAACCCAGCACTGGACCGACGCCGACCAGTGGTTCAGCGTTTTCTGGGCGACGGTTTAATCGAGGCCAGTTGTTAGAGGGCGACCGAACGGAAGCCAGCAAAAATATCGTTACGATCTGGCGTACTGAAATTTCGATACTGCACATCACGCATTCGCGCCCTCGTCGCGCTGCATGCACCTTTCAGAACCGGTCGACCATCGAACCACGGCTGGGAGTAGTCGCGATAGGGATGTGGTGTGAATCCCGGGAAGGGTCTGAACTCACTGGCAGTCCACTCCCAAGCCTGGCCCCACGTAAAGTTAGTGGACGATTGGGCCGCCAGCACCCACTCGGCTTCTGTGGGCAGGCGACGCCCCGCCCAACGGCACCAGGCCTGTGCTTCGAATGCGTTCAGATGAACCGCGGTCGCTGAGGGGTCGAGTGGCTGCCATCGACCAAATTGCAGGATCTCCCAAGGGGTGCCGATCCCTTGGCGAAGGTAGCGTGGGAGCGCATGATTACCAGTGCAACGCCATCGCCAACCAGGCTCGTCCCACCAACCCGGCTCGGCATAGCCACCGGCTTCGATGAAAGGCAGATAGCGCCCCCAACTCAGCGCACGAGAATCGATCTGGAACGCGGGGGTTCGCATCGCTTTGAGGCCCAATTCATTATCAAAACAAAAACCGGGCCCCGTGTGGCCGAGTTGAACCTCAGACGCTGCCATTGCCAGTTCGGTCGCACCGATGCTGACCGCTTTGCTAACCTCGTTATCGACCTCATGACCCTCATCAACGTCATCACCGGGTTCAAAGCCTAGGCTTTGCGCCATATAGGCGGCAGCCTCTGCATGCATGTCCTCATGAAACAGGGCAAGGCGAAAAAAATACAGGCCCCGATCGTCGTCGTTCGCCTGCTCGAGGCAGGCGAGTGTGTCGGCGAGGCTGTCGGTTAAATCGGCACGTGTTTCGGCAGCACTCGGCAGGTCCAGTGCCCAACGCTGATCGTGTGCAATGGCGCTTGAATCGTAAAGGGCATCGGCGTCCACGCCCCGGCGAGCTTGCCTCGCCGCAAACCGAAAGGCGCCTGGATTAGCGTCCAGTCCGAGCGCCCGGTCCGGATTTCGACACAGCCACCAATCGGTAAACCAGGCCACGTGACCGAACTCCCATCGCGGCGGGTTCAGAGTGGGCTCGAGTGGTACAGTCATCGAAGCGCCCAGCGCGGCCTCGTAGTGATCCAGCAGGCGCACGGTTCGCAAGCGGGCGTCCTGCAGCGCTTGCCCCAGCAGATGCTTGCCTGCAACGCGAAGTTTGGTGCGCGTTGCCCCTTCGATGCTCCGTTTCATGAGTAAACCCTCAATTTGTATTGTGACGCCTGCGTTGGCAGACGCCAACAATGGGAATTGGCAGACCGCGCGGCGCTGGGCCTCGATGTTGGCCGGGGTTTTTCAGGTTCATCTGGTCAAGTCATGGCCGACTGGTGAACCGCATCTCGACCGCTGTGATGGGTTGGTTGCCCTGCACGCGAAGCGTTCGGCCCAATCGATTGAGGCCTGGTCTAGAACCTTTCCGGACAAGCCATTGGTGGTGGCGCTCACCGGAACCGATCTCTACCGAGACATTCATCAGGACGGCGCTGCCCAGAACTCGTTGAAGTTTGCCCACCGTTTGATCGTGCTGCAAGAGCACGGCTCTTTCGAGTTACCGCTGCAGTGGCGCAACAAATGTCGGCTTGTTTTTCAGTCGACGCCGCGAAGAAGCGCTCGTCCAAAAACGTCCCGACACCTGCGTGCGGTCATGGTCGGGCACTTGAGGGACGAGAAATGGCCGCAGGTCCTATTTCAAGCCTGTCGTCAGATCACACCGGACGAGGGGATTCTGATTGACCATATTGGCCATGCGCTTGATCCTGAACTCGGCGATATGGCAGCGCAGACGGCTCGTGAATGCCCACACTACCGCTGGCTGGGTGGGTTGACCCATCCGCAGGTCAAGGGCCATATTCAGCGCGCCCATGTCCTGGTTCACACCAGCCGTATCGAAGGGGGCGCCCATGTCATCCTGGAGGCGATCTGCAGCGGTACTCCGGTCCTTGCCTCAAAAATTCCGGGCAATATCGGCATGCTGGGTTCTGACTATGCAGGTTATTTCAAACCGGGGGATTCAGCGCAGCTCGTTGCGATGCTGCGTGAGGTTCATCCCAGGATCAAGTCTGGCGCTCCCAGGCTGCAAGCCCTCGAAACACAATGTGACGCCCGGGCGCATCTGTTCGAGCCCCGGCGGGAACAGTCGGCTCTGATCGATCTTTTGAACGAGTTTAATTGGACCTCAAGATGACCACAAAATCGATTTCATCTCACCCGCATGAGCCTCGCCTGACGAGCCTTTCTCATGGCGGAGGATGCGGGTGCAAAATTGCTCCCGGGGTTCTGAGCGAAATTCTCCAGGGCACTTCTGCAATGCCGATGCCCCCCGAGCTTCTGGTCGGGATCGAGACCGCGGACGACGCAGCCGTCTATCGACTCAATGACGAGCAAGCGCTCATCGCCACGACTGATTTTTTCATGCCGATCGTGGACGACCCGTTCGACTTTGGTCGGATCGCAGCGACCAACGCCATCAGCGACGTCTACGCGATGGGTGGTACACCGATCATGGCTCTGGCTCTTGTCGGGATGCCCATCGGAGTGTTGTCAACCGCGACGATCGGCAAGATTCTGGACGGCGGGCAAGCGGTCTGTCGGGCCGCCGGGATTCCCATCGCGGGTGGTCACACGATTGATTCGGTGGAGCCAATCTATGGCCTCGTTGTGATGGGTCTGGTGCATCCGTCGCGTATCAAGCGCAACTCGGAAGGGCGGGCAGGCGACCGTTTGGTTCTGGGCAAGCCGCTTGGCGTTGGCATCCTCTCGGCGGCGCTTAAAAAAGAGCACCTGGGCGACAACGGATACGCCCAGATGATCGCCTGCACGACCCAGCTCAACACCCCTGGTCCTGCGCTCGCAGCGCTTGCTGGGGTTCATTCAATCACGGATGTCACCGGCTTTGGGCTGGCCGGGCATGTGCTCGAGATGGCGCGCGGATCGAACACCACGGCCATGCTGGAGATGGGCCAAATCCCTCTCATCGAAGGCGTTCGCGACCTCGCCAGCGCTGGTTTCGTGACAGGTGCGTCTGGGCGAAATTGGGCCGCTTATGGTGTCGAGATCGCCTTGGCAAAGAATCTGGGCGCGGTGGATCAAGACCTATTGAGTGATCCTCAAACGAGTGGCGGGTTACTGGTGGCTTGTGCGCCGGATTCCGTCGACGCTGTCCTCGAGATCTTCCATCAACATGGTTTCGCCCAAGCGGCTGAGATCGGTGCCCTCGTGCCTGCGCATCACGAAGGGTTACGCCTGCAGGTGTCTTAATGATGAGTCAGCTTTGGGCAGGACTGTTCAGTCTCGTCCTGATTTTTGGGCTGGGCTCATCCCCTAAAGCGTTGGCCTGCGAGATCCGTGAGCCGATCGTTTTCGCTGGACTCAATTGGGACTCAAGCGCGTTCCATACGGCGGTGGCGCAGCGTATTCTGCGCGACGGCATGGGCTGCGCGGTCGATCAATTGCCCGGGGCGACCATTCCGCTCCATAACGGCATGGTCAAGGGCGACATCCATATCGTGATGGAAGTTTGGCTTTCCAATGAATCCAAGACATGGCTCGATGGCATTGCCGCTGGTAAGGTCGCGTCGATTGGCGTGAATATGGCCGATGCGGTGCAGGCTTGGTATGTGCCGAAATACTTGGTTGAGGGGCCGGATGCACCTGGCAAAGGCCTGCGCTCGGTGGCTGACTTGCCTCGGTTCAAGGCCTTGTTCGCCGACCCCGAAGAACCGGGCAAGGGGCGTTTCTACAATTGCATGGCCGGGTGGGCCTGTGAGCCGCTCAACACAAAACGCCTCGCGGGATACGGTCTAAGCGAGCATTTCACGAACGTACGCCCGGGCAGCGGAGCGGCGCTCGACGCCGCAATCATCTCGGCTCTCAAGCGCCGCAAGCCGATTCTTTTCTATTACTGGGGTCCCTCCTGGTTGCTCGGGCAGTACGCGAGTGAACTAATCGCACTTGAGGAACCTGCATTCGATCCTAAGGATTGGGCCGCCCTCATGGCTGCGACGGATCCCGCCAAAGTGAAGGTGGCCACGTCGTTTCCAGTGGTCGATATCGTGATTGGCGTGAACCAGGCTTTTATTCAAAAAGCCCCCACGATTGCAAAATTTCTTCGAAATTATCGAACCAATAATCGCATCGTGTCGGAGGCATTGGCCTCGATGCAGACGGGCAAATTATCGGCCGATGGCGCTGCTCGGCTTTTTTTGTTGAACCATCCTGAAGTCTGGGAGAAGTGGGTGACTCCAGACGTCGTTAAGCGCGTTCGGTTATCACTTGGATAAAGTCGACATGACATTTCCCGATTGGTACACACCGCTCGCCGGAGCCGCCAACGTTCTCATTGACCGCGTGATTGTGGTCTATGGTGATCAGGCGGAGCAGGCGTCCAACACCTTTCTGAAAGTGCTGGTGTGGAATGAACAGTGCCTGAGAAATCTGCCGCCCTGGATCATGATCGGGGCGTGCGCCGCACTGGCTACAGCGCTTTCAAAACAATTGGCGCTCGGTGGCATGGTCGCAGCAGGGCTCTGGGTGATTGGAGCGCTCGGTCAGTGGGACGCCGCGATGCAATCCCTTGCGCTGATGTTCTGCGCCATCCTTTGTTGCCTGGTTGGCGGATTGCCGTTGGGGATTGCCTGCGCGAATCTCCCCCGCGTGCGAGTGGTCGTCGTGCCAATTCTTGATCTCATGCAGACGATTCCGATCTTTGTCTATTTACTGCCAATCGCGATGCTTCTGGGCTTGGGGAAGGTTCCCGCTTTGCTCGCCACGGTGGTTTACGCGATTGCCCCCGTGATTCGGCTCACGGACCTGGGCATCCGCCAAGTGGATGCAGCGGCGCTCGAGGCCGCACGGTCCTTTGGCGCGAATTCGTGGCAACTTCTCGTCAAAGTCCAACTGCCGCTGGCTGGGCCAACGATATTGCAGGGCATCAACCAGACAACGTTGCTCGCACTTTCCATGGTCGTGATTGCCTCCATGATTGGTGCGAGAGGGGTCGGCGAAACGGTTCTGGTTGGCCTGCAGCGCAACGATCTGGGGATGGGGCTCGTGGGAGGCATCGTAATCTGTATTCTGGCCATTTTGCTGGATCGGACCCTGCAGGCAGCCGGCCTGCGCTGGCAAGCAGCAAGCATTCGGCAAACACGGGCCAGCCCACCACTGAGCCCACCACTGCGGATCTTCTGAGTTTGGCGATTCTCGAGATCAGGTCTTTGACGACGGTCTTCGGCCCGAACCCTGCACCCGCTTTGCAGAAGTTGCGCTCTGGGGCCAGTGAAGAGGAGATTCTTGCGTCGGGGCATGTCGTCGCGTTGCGTGACATCAATCTCAGCATCAGCGAGGGCGAGATTTTTGTTCTGATGGGCCCCTCCGGGTCGGGTAAGTCCACGCTGGTGCGTCATTGCAATCGCCTGATTGCACAGACCGAAGGTCAGGTCTTCGTTCAAGGCCATGATCTGGCTAAACAAACCCAATCGGAACTTCGTGAACTGCGTCGTACCAGGATCTCGATGGTCTTTCAGGCTTTCGGTTTGCTCCCCCATCGCACGGTTCTGGACAACGTGGCATTCGGGCTCGAGCTAAAGGGCTTTGCCTCAGGCGAGCGCCGCGCGCGCGCAATGACAGTGATTGAGCAGGTTGGGTTAGGAGGTTCGGAAGCGAGGTCGCCCGGGGAACTTTCGGGCGGTATGCGTCAACGTGTGGGGCTGGCTCGTGCGCTTTGCTGTGAGACCCCCATTGTGTTGATGGACGAGCCTTTCGGCGCGCTTGATCCTTTGATCCGGGAGTCATTGCAAAATGACCTGCTCGAATTACAGCGAAAGTTTGGTAAGACCTTTGTGTTCATTACGCATGATGTCGACGAAGCCATCCGGCTCGGCACTCGCATTGGCATTCTCGACAATGGCCGGCTACTGCAGGTGGGAACACCGCTAGAGATCTTGCTTTCTCCGGCCAGTCCGACTGTTGCGGGTTTCGTACGCCATGTCAATCTCGCGAGGGCTATTCCACTCTCGGTGGCGCTGGAGGCGAGTACGGGCGACGACTTGTTGCCCATTCCAGATGGCCCGGTCGATCATCTTTTAGATGCAAGTCGGCCCCTCGAAGACGCGTTGCCGCACCTGTTGGAATCGACCCGTCGAGTTGGAATTCATCAGGACGGTCGATTTTTGGGTTTTATTTGCCGCCAGCGCGTGATCGAGCTGCTAACCCGCCCTAGTCGAGTATCTTCATGAAAGCGAGACGAAGAACCTTCCTTCGATTTGGTTGCAGTTTGACTGCTGGCGCGACCGGATCGTTGCTGCCGTTTCTGGGGAATGCCCAATCGACTCAGTCGCAGTTCGCGCCGCTGCCTACGGGTGATGGTGGGCTTCGACCTCGTGTGGTCATGGACGGGCTGCTAAGCCCGTGGTCGATCGCATTTTTGCCGAACGGTGAAGCGTTGGTGACCGAGCGGCCGGGCACACTAAAACGTCTCCAGTTAGGCGGCGTTGGAGCTGATCAACAGGGTCGAGGTAAGGGATCGGGACAGGGATCGGGACAGATCAAGATTCAGAACGTCCCCCGTGTCCATGCGAGCGGACAAGGTGGGTTGCTTGACGTGATCGTATCGCCCGACTTTGAGCGCGACGAGTTGATTTTTATGAGCCTCGCTCAGCCGACCGATGGGGGCGCGCGCACCGCTATCTTCCGCGCCCGCTTGCGCGGGGCTGAACTGCAGCAGGTTGAGATGATTTTTGCGCAAAAGGATGATCCAAAAGGCCAACTGCATTTTGGATCTCGCCTAGTCATCGATCCTGATGGTTTTCTGTTCGCAACGTTGGGGGAGAGATTCTTCGAGCGCAGCAAGGCGCAAAGTCTTGAAAACCATTTTGGCAAGATCATCCGCATTCGTACCGACGGATCGATTCCAAAAAATAACCCCTTCGCGAATCAGTCGGGGGCCCTGCGAGAGGTTTGGTCTTTCGGTCACCGAAATCCGCAGGGGGCGGCTTTGCACCCCAGGACCGGTGACTTGTGGGTCCATGAACATGGCCCGCAGGGCGGCGATGAACTTAACCTTATTCGCGAAGGCCGCAACTACGGCTGGCCCCAGATTACATATGGTCGCGAATATGTCACCGGTTTCAAGATCGGCGAGGGCACCTCCCGGGCCGACGTCGAGCAACCCGTTCATTATTGGGTCCCTTCCATCGCGCCCTCGGGGATGACGTTTGTGACCAGCGAACGCTACAGCGCCCTGCGTGGGCACCTGCTCGTGGGATCGCTTAAAGAGCGTTGCCTCGCCTTGCTCGAGATGAAGGAAAATCAGGTGGTGGGCGAGCAGCGGATCTTGTCGAGCATGAAATCAAGAATTCGCGACGTGCGGCAAGGCCCGGACGGGTACCTGTACGCGTTGACCGACTCGGACGAGGGCGTTATGGTGCGCCTCGAACCCGCTCCCCGTAACCGCGAGGCGGGGTGACACGGATCAATGAACGCGGCGCATTGCCCGATGCCAGCACGTCGGGGTCTGGCAAGGACGGCGCTGATCCACCTTCGACCTCGTCGGCCGAAGTGAAAAACTGACTACCTATCGGTCAAAAACTATTTCAGCTGGACAGCCCACTGAATGACTGGCGGGGTCGTGGGCAGACTCACCCCGGAGTCATTTGGAGGCGAGACAACTCGTATTTGAGCAGGGTCCGACCAGAGCGGCGGTGTGCTTGAAAGGCTGAAGCAAAAGCGAGCGCGCCCTTCCAGGACCTGAACTGGACTCTCTAGCGCAGGTGGAACAGA
>RFPW01000210.1 GCA_009925965.1 Betaproteobacteria bacterium | reverse complement strand
CCTCCAGCCACTCCTTACGGATCGCAGCGTTCTGTTTTAAATCGTCGGCGCTGCCCTCAAAGACGATCTGGCCATGGCCCATGACATAGAGGCGCTTACTGATCCGCAGGGCGATCGTAAGCTTTTGTTCGACGAGCAGAATCGACACCCCTCGCTCGGCGATCCGCGAAAGCAACTCGCCAACGAGCTCAACCATTTTTGGCGCCAGGCCTTCGGTGGGCTCATCGATCATGACGAGATCCGGGTCGCCCATCAGTGTTCGGCACATGGTCAGCATTTGCTGTTCGCCCCCCGAGAGCACACCGCCCGGCGTCTCGGCGCGTTCGCGAAGACGGGGGAAGAGCTCGAACATGTCTTCCATGCTCCAGCGCTTGGAAGGCTTGGTCGATTTCATCCCCAGGACCAGATTCTCGCGCACCGTTAGGCGCGGGAAGATATCGCGGTTCTCGGGGACATAACCGAGCCCGGCACGGGCAATTTCGTGGGGCTTCAGGGTACTGATTTCTTGCCCCTTGAATCGGATCGATCCCTGCCGGGTCACATCGCCCATGATGGCTTTGATCGTCGTTGACCGACCGACGCCATTGCGCCCAAGCAGTGAGACGATTTCGCCATTGCCTACATTGAAATTCACGCCACGCAGGATGTGGCTCTTGCCATACCAGGCATTCAGGTCGTGGACTTCAAGCATGTTCAGAATCGGCGTGGGCAGCGGTGCCGAGATAGGCTTCCTGCACCGCGGCGTTGGAGCGGATGCGCTCGGGTGTATCGGTCGCAATGACCTGACCGTAGACGAGGACTGATATCCGGTCAGCGAGGTCAAAGACGACCCCCATGTCGTGTTCGACAATGATGAGGGTTTTACCTTCGCTGACTTTGCGGATCAGTTCGACCGCGTAGTCGGTTTCCGAGTTGCTCATCCCGGCCGTCGGCTCATCAAGCATGATGACGTCGGCACCTCCGGCTACTGTGATCCCGATCTCGAGCGATCGTTGTTCGGCGTAGGACAACAGTCCGGCGGGGATGTCGCGCCGCGCGGTCAGGTTGATCTGTTCGAGGATGTCTTCGGCCCGCTCGCGGGCATCCCGCAGGCGTTCGATTCCCTGCCAAAAGGAATATCGGTAGCCGAGTGACCAAAGGACACCGCAGCGAATGTTTTCAAACACGCTCAGGCGCGGGAAGATATTGGTGACCTGAAAGCTGCGCGAAAGCCCGCGCCGGTTGATCTCGAAGGGCGCGAGCCCAGTGATGTCCTCGCCCTTAAGCCATATCTGACCCGAGGTCAGCGGGAATCTCCCGCTGATCAGGTGAAAGAGCGTGGACTTGCCCGCGCCGTTGGGCCCGATGATGGCGTGTCGCTCGCCGCGATGTATTTCGAGTTCGACCCCGCGGATGATCGGGGTGACCCCAAAGGACTTCTGCAGGTTGACGAGTTTGAGGCCGGGTGCGCTGCGTGCGCCGGGTGCTCCGGATGTGTTTGTCATCTTCAGCGCGCCTCAGGTTTAGTCGCTTCGGACCACGACGATGCCACCCAGGGCCAGGTGCGCCTGAACGCCAGAAAGGTCACAATGATGAGGACCGCGATCAGGGCCCACGTCATGGGTGCATCGGCCTGATACTCGAGTCCCATCAAGCGCATTTGCATGCCGTCAGAGGACTTGACCAGCACATGATGACTCGTTTCAATGAGAAAAACGATTCCAGCGAATAGTCCCAGACCAGGAATGGCCGCCACCAGATAAGCCGGCGCCAGTTTTGCGAGACCGCGAAGGTTTGCCGCGGGGCGGTGCATGAAAAGGAGTCCGGCCAGACCCCCAGGCGCAAACATCACCATCAGAATGAACAAGATGCCGAGGTAGAGCAACCAAGCGCCGGTGATGTCCGATAAGGACTCCATCGCACTCATCAGAATAGCCCCGAGCACTGGGCCAATAAAGAACCCGGCCCCACCGATAAAGGTCATGAGCAGAACAAAGCCCGAAGGACCGGCGCCGACGACGCCCGAGGTGACGATTTCGTAATGAATGGCGGCCAGTCCGCCGGCGACCCCGGCAAAAAAGCCGGCGATACAAAAGGCCAGAAAACGAACCATGTGGGTGCTGTAGCCGACGAATTCAGCGCGTTCCGGATTGTCGCGAACGGCATTACAGATCCGGCCCAGTGGGGTTTGCGTAAACGCATACATGAGTGCGGCACAGATCAGGCACCACGCGTAGATCAGGTAGTAGACCTGGATCTGCGGCCCGAAGCTCCAGCCAAACACTTGCAGGACCGAGGTTCGACTGGTCGAAATCCCACCCTCGCCGCCAAAGAAACCACGCAAGATCAGCGCGCAGGCGGCGACGAGTTCGCCGACGCCGAGTGAAATCATCGAAAAGGCGGTCCCCGCCCGCTTGGTCGAGACCCAACCTAATGGGGCTGCGAACACTAGACCCGCTATGCCTCCAATCAGAGGGACGATTGGCAACGGGATCGGCAGCTTGTTGCCCGCGATGATATTAAGCGCATGCGCGGTAATGAAGCCCCCCAATCCGTAGTAAACCGCATGACCAAATGAGAGCATGCCGGTCTGGCCGAGCAGAATGTTGTACGAGAGCGCAAAAATGATTCCGAAGCCGATCAGGCTCATGATCGAAATCGACGCGCCACTCGAAAAGACATGGGGCAGGATCAGGACAGCCGCGATGCCGCCCAACCAGGGCAGGGCGCGGGTCAGGGCGTTCATGTCGACGACCTCATGACGGCGTCCTCATGTGTCGCGGTTGCCCATCAGCCCCTGGGGCCTGAACATCAGGACCAGGACCAGGAGGAGGTAGGGGATGATCGGGGCGACCTGAGCGACTGTGGCCATCCACAAGTCCCCCGCAAAAGAATTGGGATCCAGCTTGATGCCGACCGTCGCCATGACATCTGCGATGGAGACGTTTACTGCCACCGCAAAGGTCTGGATCAGCCCAATCGCAAGCGATGCGACAAAGGCGCCCGGCAGGGACCCGAGTCCACCGACGACGACGACCACGAAGAGGATGGGCCCGAGCGAGGCGGCCATCGCGGGCTGGGTAACGAGTGCCGGTCCAGCGATGACCCCGGCGAGGGCGGCCAATCCGCAGCCAAAGCCAAACACCATCATGAAAATCAGCGGGACGTTGTGCCCGAGCATTCCGACTGTATTGGGATGCGAAAGGGCAGCCTGGATGATTAGCCCGACGCGGGTTTTGGTGAGCAGGGTCAAGAGCGCCACAAAGGTCGCCACCGACACCACCAACATGAACATCTTGAAGGCCGGGAAGGTCGTCTCAAACAGTGTGAACGCGGGGAAGTTCAGGAGTTCAGGGACCCGATAATCGACGGCCACCTTCCCCCAGATCATCTGCACCCCTTCCTCGATAATGAAGGCGAGGCCAAACGTGAAGAGGAGTTCGGCGACATGGCCAAATTTGTGCACGGTGCGCAGGCCAAAGCGCTCAATCAGTGCACCGGCAAAGCCAACGAGGATGGGCGCCAAAACCAGACCCGGCCAATAGCCCACGTAACGGCTGATCTGATAGCCGAAGTAGGCACCCAGCATGTAGAAGCTCGCGTGGGCGAAATTCAGCACGCCCATCATGCTGAAAATGAGCGTCAATCCGCTCGCCAGCAGGAACAGCAGCATGCCGTAAAGCAGGCCGTTCAGGCTGGAAAAGATGACGAGTTCGAGCACGGGGCGGTCGCTTCAGTCAGCGGAATCGATGGTCGCGGCGGGGGCGGGATCCTGAGTCTTCAGGATCCCGCCCCATTCCGCAGGAACCGACGACTGCGATCAGGTCGGCGCCTTCATCTGGCAAGTCGTGGGGATGACCGTATCAGCTGCTGGAATCGTACCAACA
>RFPW01000209.1 GCA_009925965.1 Betaproteobacteria bacterium | reverse complement strand
GATTATCATCGGGTTCCGCACGTTGACGCGGCGACCCGTGCCATGACACCCGACGAATATTGTCAAGACAAGGCTGCCCGTAGCGGCTCCAGCTTTTATTACAGCTTTCTCTTTCTGCCACCGCCGCGTCGGAGAGCGATCACGGCGCTGTATGCGTTCTGTCGCGAAGTCGACGATGTTGTGGACGAATCCAGCGAACCCACCGTGGCGCAGACCCGATTAATCTGGTGGCGCACCGAAATTGCGCGGCTATTTGCGGGTGACCCCCAACACCCGGTTACACGGGCGTTAGCGCCGTGCCTGGATCCATTCGGGCTGGACCAAGTGAGACTGCAAGCCGTTATTGACGGCATGCAAATGGATCTCGATCAAGCTCGATACTCTCGATTTCGTGATCTTGAAGTGTATTGCGATCGGGTGGCGGGCGTCGTAGGGACGATGGCCGCCGACATCTTTGGGCGGCAGGCCGAAAGCACCCGTGAGTATGCTCAGGCGCTCGGTCTTGCGTTCCAACTGACGAACATCATTCGAGATGTCGGCGAGGATGCCCGCAAAGGGCGCATTTACCTTCCGGTCGAAGATCTGCAACGATTTGGCGTTCCAGCGGCTGATCTACTTAGTGGACGAACAAGCCCTGAATTTATAGAACTCATGCGATTTCAGGCCGAGCGAACCCGTGCTCAGTACGCGCGTGCCTACGAGTTACTCGCAGACGAAGACCGTCGCGCCCAGCGGCCGGGACTCATTATGAGTTCGATTTATTCGACCCTTCTGGATGAAATTGAAGAGGATGGTTTTCGTGTCCTCACGCATCGAACGTCGCTGACTCCAATCCGTAAGCTTTGGCTCGCCTGGAAGACCTGGCTCACTGCACGCCCCCCCGGTTTTCAACTCGCCCGATCTTGAAGACAGGTTCCCGAGTCGCCGTCATTGGCGCTGGGTGGGCTGGTCTGAGCGCCGCTGTCGAACTCGCGGCCAAGGGCGCCTTGGTAACGATATTTGAAGCTGCGCCAGAAATCGGCGGGCGTGCACGCTCACTGGCCTGGGCGGTCAAATCGCCAGGCGGCGGTCTTCAGGACGTCGAGATTGATAACGGCCAGCATCTCTTGGTCGGCGCTTATCGGGATACCCTTGCCCTGGTCGAACGCCTGGGCGGTGATGAGTCGCAACTTTTTTGGCGGATACCCTTCACGCTCAGTAGCGACCGGGGGCTCACGATCCGCGCATCCGGTGCGAGTGCTCCATGGCACCTGGTACAAGGCCTGTGGCGCGCAGAGGGCCTGACGTGGGCTGACCGAATCTCGATCGCACGCCTCGGCCTGACTTTGAAGCTTCGTGGCTGGAAGACTGCACCTGGTCTCACCGTGGCACAGCTTTTGTCCGGTGCTCAACAAACCAATGCAGTACAGCGGCGTATCTGGAATCCGCTTTGTCTTGCTGCCCTCAATACACCCCCGAACGACGCGTGTGCGGCGAGCTTTTCGGCTGTTCTGAGGGACACCCTTGGCAGCTTTGACGCGCGTGCATCCGACATGTTGGTTCCGAAAGTCCCACTCGGCGCGACCTTGCCCAAGCTGGCCGAACAGTTTTTGGGGAAGACCAACGGCATCATCCGTCGGCGCCATCTTGTGCGCTCAATCCAACCCGGGCCCACCGTAGATGACGAGCCCTTTGACGGCGTGGTGGTCGCGCTTGCCGCGCGCAATGCTCGGCGCCTCTTGGGCGACGCAATCCCCGAGTTGCCAACCGAGTCGATCCAGACGCTTTGGCTTCTGCTCGCGCCTGGTGTTTTTGAACCGCGATGTCTAACGCTCTTGGAAGACGGCCCTGGAGAATGGTTGTTTACCCGGGCTGAGGCGAATGGTGCGACCCTGGCGTCGGTCGTCATCAGCGCCGCCGCCCGAACGACTGATCGTGATGGACTCATCGAAGCGTGTATCGGTCAGTTGGAAGAAGTCCTGTCGCGGCTGGGTAGGCCCGCAAGGCTTGATGGCGACCGAGTACTCGGGGCGAAACTCATTCATGAGTCAGCAGCGACGTTTTCCTGCAGGCCGGGACTCAGGCGGCCGGATGTTGACGCGCTGGTCGGGGAATGGCCATCTATCATGATCGCTGGCGATTGGACGGCCAGCGAATACCCGGCAACCCTGGAATCGGCGGTTCGCAGTGGACTCAAAGCGGCACGCCAACTGGCACAGGTTCTATAGTCGCGATGAGAGCCCAGCGGCGACGCGTTCATCGTGTTGTCGCGCCAGCGACCAGCCTGACCATCCGACGAGCGCCGCCCCGATGGTGACGGCATTCGCGGCAGCCTGTGGCGGGTGATATCCACCCAAGAAGAATGGGCTGCAAAACAGGAGAAGCCCAAGCGTCAGGGCAGCCCACTGTCCATAGCGAGATGGCCAGAGCTTGTTTTCAAAGGCCATGAGCACGACCAGGGTGCCGATGATCAGAGCAGTCCAGCGCGGCGTGAATGAGCCGGCGAATTGGAACAACCATGGCGAGGCCACCATCCAGATTCCAAGCCCTGCGAGGACGTAGTCCTGATTCGCGGCGAGTTCCTGGTCGGGATAAAGTAAGCGCGCTGCTGATGATGGCGATGAACTGACCTTGTGCTGAGCAGACCTGCGCGAGTAGTGGAAGTCCATTGGAGGCTCCGGGTGTCGGTTGGCCCCTCTGGTACGCGCGATTCGTGCCCGCTCGTTCCGCTGATCCGTCTGCGCTCACCTCCTCACCTCGAAAAGGCCAGATCAAGCGCCTGGTCCACTCGATCGACCGCCAGGATTTCCAGACCTTCGGGTGCCCCGCGGCTGCCCGCCTTGGGGGTATTCGCCCGCGGCACGATTACCCGGGCAAATCCCAGCTTCGATACTTCGCGCAAGCGTTCCTGGCCACGTGGCGCGGGACGGATCTCGCCGGCAAGCCCAATCTCTCCAAAGACTGCCAGTCCACCTTCACAGTCCGCTCCAAGCGGCCGGTTCCGCAGGCTCGACACGATCGCAAACAACACCGCAAGATCCGCTGCCGGCTCGACAATTCGGACGCCACCAACGGCATTTACAAAAACGTCCTGATCAAATGTGACCAGTCCTGCATGACGATGTGCGACCGCCAGGAGCATCGCGAGTCGATTTGCTTCAAGGCCGACACTCAGGCGCCGCGGATTGGGCGCATGGGCCGAATCGACCAGGGCCTGAATCTCAACAAGCAAAGGCCGGGACCCTTCCTGGGTCACCAACACGCAACTGCCCGGAACCCGACGATCGTGTTGGGCAAGGAACATGGCTGACGGGTTGGTGACACCCCGCAACCCCCGATCGGTCATCGCGAAGACGCCCAATTCGTTGACCGCGCCGAATCGATTCTTGAAGGCTCGTATCAGTCGAAAAGCCGAATGCGCCTCGCCTTCGAAATACAGAACGCAATCGACCATGTGCTCGAGAACCCTCGGCCCGGCAAGTTGCCCCTCTTTCGTGACATGGCCGACCAGAATGATGGTGAGGTTGTCGCGTTTGGCAATGCGCGTCAGTTGGGCAGCACACTCACGCACCTGCGCCACCGAGCCTGGGGCTGACGGCAACGCGTCGGTGAAGAGCGTCTGGATCGAATCAATGACCGCCACCCGGGGCTTGTGCTGAGAGAGCACGGCGGCGATCCGTTCAAGCTGGGTTTCGGCCAGAACAGGCATCGCACTCGCGCCCAAACCAAGCCGCCGAGCTCGCAGGGCAACCTGGGCGGTTGACTCCTCGCCCGTCACGTACAAGGCCGCGGAATCAGCGGCAATCAATGCCAAAGACTGCAACAAAAGCGTACTTTTACCGATTCCGGGATCACCGCCAATCAGGACCACCGCGCCAGGAACGAGACCGCCGCCTAGCACCCGATCAAATTCCTCAATCCCAGAGGTAAATCGAGGTGTCTCCTCGGCAGCAATCGCGTTCAGTGCCTGCAGCTCGCTG
>RFPW01000208.1 GCA_009925965.1 Betaproteobacteria bacterium | reverse complement strand
ACAAACCGGCGCTGGCAAGCGAATACTCTTACGGCAATCATGTTCAGTGGATGGTCGCCTGGATGGAGGGGTTAGACCTGAAGCACATCACGATGTTTTGTCAGGATTGGGGCTCGCTCATTGGTATTCGGATGGCAACGCACAGCCCCCATCGGTTCGATCGGATCGCCTTGGCCAATGGTGGCTTGCCGGATGGGCTCACCAAGATTCCCAAGCCACTCCAGCTTTGGCAGCAATTTGCCAAGTGGTCGCCCTGGTTTCCAATTGGCCGCCTGGTGAATGCGGCTTGTGTGCGTCAGCTGTCGGTTGCCGAGGTGGCAGCCTATGACGCGCCGTTCCCGGATGATCGATACAAACGGGCGGCGCGGATGTTCCCGTCGTTTATCCCGACTCGTGCAGATGATCCCCAAAGTCAGAACAATATCGCTGCTTGGGAAGTCCTCAAAAAGTGGAACAAGCCGTTCCTGACCCTGTTCAGCGACCGCGATCCGATGACGCGCGGTGCGGACAAGATTTTCCTGAAACTCGTCCCTGGTAGTGCTGGACAGCCCCATGCCTACACCCGGCAAGCCGGACATTTTCTCCAGGAGGACAAGGGACCGGAGTTGGCGAAGAAACTCAACGACTGGATTGCGTCGACACCCGTACCAGTGCAGCCAGACCGAACAGGATCAACGGAATAACGACCGAAGCGTCGAGAGGCACAAATCCTGTTGTGGGTACAGCCACATTCTTTGCCAGCGAGGCAAATTTGTGAGGGGCTCCGGCCATATAAACCGGATCTGAAATCATGTCGAGCATGTCCCGACGACTGCGGTAGCGAACGATGCCGATATTTTGGAAGAAATCTGCTCCCGGTGCACCATCTTCCAGGAGATTCGAAATTTTGGAAGAAACGAAGACCGGGTAGGAACCACGCCGCAATAGCTGTGGAATGACAACCCGCGCGTAGGCGTCGGCAGCGTCGGACCCAGTGCGGATGCCCGGTCGCTGAATGCCATCGGGATAGGTGGCCTGCTCCCGATAGAGTGTCAAATTGACGTTGTAGAAGGGGCGGCCATCGTCGCTGGAGAAAAACGCGCGCAGTTTTACCTTTTCGGATTCGGGAAGCGCGGTAGCCCGATCGACTGAGACCGCAAACGCGGCATCGATTTCGGCGGTAGTCAGGGGCTTGCCAAACCAGGGTTGATGCCAGAGTAGAAAAGCGGCCGAGAGTGCCGTGGCGACCAGCCAGGGCCAACGGGGCGACTGGGGGCCAGTCGTTGCGGAAGCCGAGTCGTTCGTTGATGCCGTGTTCATGATGCCCATGGTTCGGAGTGTCGTGTGCGTGCGTTGCGGTGCCAGTTTAGTCAGTTCTGCTGCTGCAGAGAGCCTGACCGCAGCGGGCGTACCATTACGCTAAGCAAACTGAGTGCATCCGGGTAGCAGAGCGCGCAATTTGTGCTCGGTAAGGAACCGCCAGTTTGAACAAAAAGCCGGACCTTTCGCTTCGCCTTCGCTCCCTGGAATCACGGTAGTTCGATTGCCCCTGAGATCCCGATTTTTTCCGTTTCTGAACTGGCCTGCACCGAGTCTCGAGTTATTGCGAGGTGAGGCGCTAGCCGGGATCACAGTTGGTCTCATGGTGATCCCTCAAGGGGTCGCCTATGCCCCCCTGGCCGGGATGCCCTTGGTCACAGGGATTTACGCATCCTTGTTTCCCGCGCTGATTGCGGTCCTGTTTGGCGCATCGAGCCGTCTTTCGGTGGGGCCAACCGCGTTGACCTGCTTGTTGGTGGGTGCTTCACTGACAGGGTTAGCTGAACCGTCGAGCCCGGAATGGGTTGGATTGGCTGTCTGGTTGGCGCTGTTCTCAGGCGGATTGCAAGTACTCCTGGGGTTGGGGCGATTCGGCTGGTTACTCAATCTGGTGAGTGCCCCCGTTTTGATGGCATTTACGCAGGCGGCAGCGGTCTTGATTATTGGTTCCCAACTACCCCACTTGTTGGGCATGCCTGGATGGAGTGAGATTCAGGGCATGCTCGGACGCGGTATGGCGGCCGCAGAAATCCCGACGCTGCATGCGATGTCGACGGCATTCGGGTTGGGCAGTCTGGCGATCTTGATCATTGCCAGGCGCCTTCGCCCAACGTTCCCGTCGGTTCTTCTGGTCGTGATCGGTTCTTCGATGCTGAGCCGATTGCTGGATTTTTCAGCCTCGGGCGGGGCCGTGGTGGGGGTATTGCCAATGGGTTTGCCCGTCTTACAGATTCCCCGATGGCCAGAATGGTCCACTCTGTCCGAACTGGTTCTGCCGGTCCTGGTCATTACCCTGGTCAGTTTTCTGGAGACGGCTTCCAGCGCCAAGGTCGACAGTGACCGCAAAGGGCAGATCTGGGATCAGGATCAGGATCTGATCGCTCAGGGCTTGGGAAAGCTGGCCGCCGGATTTAGCGGTTCGTTCCCAACCAGTTCCTCGTTCTCGCGCTCAGCACTGAATCTTTATGCCGGCGCGAAGTCCGGTTGGGCCACGATTTTTTCGGTGGTTGTCGTGCTGGCGGCACTCTGGTTTTTGTTGCCGGTACTCTTTGATGTGCCGCAGGCAGTGCTTTCTGCGATCGTTCTGGTTGCAGTCTTTGGGCTCATCCAGCCCCGTCAGTTTTTGCGTCTCTGGAAAATCTCGCGCGTCGAATGCGGCATCGCGGGGATGACGTTCGTTTTGACACTAGCCGCTGCCCCGCGCCTGTACTGGGGCGTTTTGGCTGGCGTGATGGTCGCACTCAGCCATTTTCTCTACTACCGTCTGCATCCCAGGATCATCGAAGTCGGCCTTCACCCTGATGGTCGGCTGAGGGATCGGCATCTCTGGCAATTGCCACTTCTCGCACCTGCAACCTGTGCGCTTCGCATGGATGCAGCGCTTGATTTTGGGTCTGCGACAGCCTTGGAGAGCGAGATCGCGAAGCGTTTGGGGGAGCAGCCTGATATTCGTCAGGTGGTGCTCTTTGCGCAACCGATCAACTGGATTGACGCCACCGGCGTGGAGGCCTTTGGACGACTGAGCCGGAAGTTGGCCAGCCAGAATCGAACCTTGACCGTGGTCGGTCTGAAACTGCCTGTCGAAAGCGCGCTCTCAAGCGCTGGCGAATTGCAGCCAGGTCCTGGCCTGCGTATGTTTGCGACTGACCGCGAAGCAATTGCTTATCTGGCCAGCAGCCGAGGAGCCATGGGGGCCGAACCTGCTCCCGGCCCCCACGAGGGAGGTTCGCTCCCCCGCTGAGGGCCTCGTTGGACGCTGCAAGCTTAGCGAGCGGCCCACCCCTTGGCGTTGATCAGGTTGAGTGCCACTTGCCCGGCAACCTCGTGGCCCCGGGGGGTTGGATGGAAGTTATCCGAGTACACAAAGCCCGTGATATTGCCGGTGAGCTTGGTTCCTGAAATCAGCCCGGTTTGACCACTCGCGATGTATCCATTGGCTGCTGCTTCGGTACACGTTGCGAGGTTGTAGATCGGGCCGCTTGCATCGGCGCCAACCGGCGGGCAACTCGCATCTTTCGAATTGGTAAAACTATAAGTGGCTGGGGTGGTCGCGAAGGTGTCCGTGAGCGCATAGAGGTCGAAGATCGCGACGCGGGGTTCTGGGGAGAACTTGACGGCCAGTTGCTGGTTATAGCTTTGCACCCAGGTGTTGAAAAGTCCCTCAAGCTGGGCGCGAGCAGGTGCACCCAACTGGGCCTGCAGACCGGCTAGGACAATCGCCAGGCGCGGCGTGACCGAGAGCTTGGGCGAATTGGCGAGCACGACCTTGTTGGCTCCCTTGTCGAGTACTTTGGACTTCACCAGATCATAGGTCCTGGTCGCCAAAGCGGTCATGTAGGCGATGCCGACCGTTGCTGCCCCAGTCGTCGGATCTGCGCTCAGCAGAGCCGTCACCGTTGAGGCACCAAGCACCTTGGAGGTCAGCGCAACAAAACTCGCTGA
>RFPW01000207.1 GCA_009925965.1 Betaproteobacteria bacterium | reverse complement strand
TTATTTCACCTCCGTGAAGTCAATTTCCTGCCCTGGGGCAAGACGCACATAGGCTTTGCGCACATCATCCCGGCGGCCGTGAAAGCGGCCGAAACGCTTGGCCCGGCCCTTGATGTTGAGCATGTTCACGGCGTTGACCTCCACCTTGAACAACAGTTCAACCGCGGCCTTGACCTCGGCCCGGGTGGCGTCGGGGACGACATGAAAGGCGATTTGGCCGACTTTTTCAGCCAGCATTGTGCTTTTCTCTGAGACGATTGGCCCGAGCAGGACCCGCAGCAGACGCTCCTCACGGTGCTGCTCCGCGCTGTGCCCGGCGACACTCTGTTGTGCGGCGTTCATCCGAGCATCTCCTCGAACTGGGCCAGTGCAGCCCGGGTGACGAGCACCTTGTCAAAATGGACCAGCGACATCGGATTGGCGTGGCGGGGCTCAACCACCGCCACGTTAGGCAGGTTGCGCGCAGCCAGGTAGAGGTTTTCGTCGACCGAGTCGACAATGACCAGAACAGACTCGAGCCCCATACCCTTGACTTTCTGCGCTAGCAACTTGGTCTTCGGCGCATCGAGCACGAAGCCATCCACCACCGCCAGGCGGTCTTCACGCGCCAGTTGCGAAAGGATCGAACAGACGCCAACCCGATACATCTTGCGGTTGACCTTCTGCGAGAAGTTTTCATCCGGCGTGTTCGGAAAAATCTTGCCGCCCCCACGCCACAAAGGCGAGGACGTCATACCGGCACGCGCGCGGCCCGTTCCCTTCTGGCGGAAGGGCTTTTTTGTCGAGTGGCGAACCTCTTCGCGGTCCTTTTGCTTGCGATTGCCGCTCCGGGCATTGGCCTGGTAGGCGATCACAATCTGGTGGACGAGCGGTTCGTTGAACTCGCGGGCAAAAATCGTATCGGACGCACCGACAGTCGTGGACGACTGGCCGTGGTCATCGAGGAGCTTCAGTTCCATGGTGATCCCCGCTTAAGCCTTAGCCGGGGCTTTGACAGCCGCGGTGATCACGACATGGCCTTCGTCATGACCCGGGACGGCGCCGCGCACGAGCAACAGCCCGCGCTCGGTGTCAATCCGGGCAATCACGAGGTTTTGAACCGTCCGCGTCACAGCGCCGTAATGACCCGGCATCTTCTTGCCTGGGAACACACGGCCCGGATCTTGCGCTTGGCCGATCGAGCCCGGCACGTTGTGCGAGCGCGAGTTACCGTGCGACGCACGATTGGACGAGAAATTGTGGCGTTTGATCGCGCCCGTGAAGCCCTTGCCCAGCGTCGTTCCCTGCACATCGACCTTTTGGCCGACGGCGAACGTTTCAGCGGGGAGGACCGCGCCCGGCTTGAGCTCGGCCGCGACCTCAGCACCCACACGGAATTCGCGCAGGATTGAGCCGGACTCCACACCAGCGGCGGCAAAGTGCCCCGCCATTGGCTTGGTGACCCGAGACGCACGGCGTTGGCCAAATGCGACCTGAACAGCGGTGTAACCGTCGGACTCGACGGTTTTCACTTGCGTGACACGGTTATTCGACACGTCGAGCACTGTCACCGGAACGGCATCGCCGTCGTCAGTGAAAATGCGCATCATGCCTACTTTCCGTCCCAGGAGGCCTAAGCCCTGGACAGCGGCAGTCATGTTCATCTCCGTTCCCAGCTACGATTGGCCGGGTGTGGTGCATAGCCGTGCCGCAGGACACGGGTACGCGGAAAAGCCGATTAGGATAACAGATTTCGTAGGAATTGCAAATGTGAAGTTTGCAAACGAAAACTGCTCAACGACTGGTTAATTATTGCAGTTTGATTTCGACCTCGACGCCCGAGGGCAGGTCGAGTTTCATCAGGGCGTCAACCGTTTTATCGGTCGGATCAACAATATCCATCAAGCGCTGATGCGTACGGATCTCAAACTGATCACGCGAGGTCTTGTTGACGTGTGGGCTACGCAAAACGTCGTAACGCTGGATTCGCGTCGGCAGCGGAACGGGGCCGTGCACCACCGCGCCTGTTCGCTTGGCGGTATCAACGATTTCGGCCGCTGACTGATCGATCAATCGGTAGTCGAAGGCCTTTAGGCGAATCCTAATTTTCTGACTTTGCATCACACATCCTCAAAGAACGATTAAAAGAACGAGCGGTCAACTGGGGGCACGCATACCCCCGGCAGTCAACCTCAGTATCAAACTCAGTACGAAACTCAGTACGAAACTCAGAATCAAGCGTGGATTTTGGCGACCACGCCTGCACCGACAGTACGTCCGCCTTCGCGAATCGCAAACCGCAAGCCCTGCTCCATCGCAATCGGCGCAATCAACTCCACATCCATCTTGATGTTGTCGCCCGGCATCACCATCTCAACACCCTCGGCCAACTTCACCGAACCCGTCACATCGGTCGTCCGAAAGTAAAACTGCGGCCGATAATTGTTGAAAAACGGCGTGTGACGCCCACCCTCGTCTTTGGACAAAATGTAGACCTCACACTCAAACTTCGTGTGCGGCTTGATCGAGCCCGGCTTGGCCAGCACCTGACCACGCTCGACATCCTCGCGCTTGGTCCCGCGCAGCAACACCCCAACGTTGTCACCCGCCTGACCCTGATCGAGCAGCTTGCGAAACATCTCCACGCCCGTGCAAATCGTCTTGACCGTGTCCTTGATCCCAACGATCTCGACCTCTTCGCCCACCTTCACAATCCCGCGCTCGATCCGACCCGTCACCACCGTGCCGCGACCCGAAATCGAAAACACGTCCTCGATCGGCAGCAAAAACGCCCCGTCAATCGCTCGCTCAGGCGTCGGAATGTACGTGTCCAGCGCTTCGGCCAGCGCCATGATCGCCTCTTCCCCGAGCTTGCCCTTGTCGCCCTCGAGCGCCTTGAGCGCCGAACCCTTGACGATCGGCACATCATCGCCCGGAAAATCGTACTTCGAGAGCAGCTCGCGCACTTCCATCTCGACCAGCTCGAGCAACTCCTCATCGTCGACCATGTCGCACTTGTTCATGAACACGATGATGTACGGAACACCCACCTGGCGCGCCAGCAAAATGTGCTCACGCGTCTGCGGCATCGGGCCGTCAGCGGCCGACACCACCAAAATCGCTCCGTCCATCTGCGCCGCACCCGTGATCATGTTCTTCACGTAGTCCGCATGCCCAGGACAGTCAACGTGCGCGTAGTGCCGAGCCTTGGTCTCGTACTCCACGTGCGCCGTGTTAATCGTAATCCCGCGCGCCTTCTCTTCGGGCGCCGCATCAATCTGATCGTAGGCCTTCGCCTCGCCACCAAACATCTTCGAGAGCACCGTCGTGATCGCCGCCGTCAGCGTCGTCTTACATCGCCGCCGTCAGCGTCGTCTTACCGTGATCCACGTGTCCAATCGTCCCCACATTCACGTGGGGCTTCGTACGCTCAAACTTGCCTTTTGCCATGACGTTGCTCCTGCTTGCAGAAATTAGAAAGTTCTGGAATCGAGTGTCTTAGGAATCACTTCGCGCGCGAGGTAATGATCGCCTCGGCAACGTTCTTAGGCGCCTCCGAGTAGTGCTTGAATTCCATCGTGTACGTGGCACGACCCTGCGTCAGTGACCGCAGCGTCGTGGAATACCCAAACATCTCCGACAGCGGCACTTCAGCTTTGATCGCTTTGCCGCCACCGACCATGTCGTCCATGCCCTGAACCATGCCCCGCCGTGATGACAGATCGCCCATCACGGTGCCGGCGTAGTCCTCGGGGGTCTCGACTTCCACCGCCATCATGGGCTCAAGCAGGACCGGCTTGGATTGACGCAAGCCCTCCTTGAAGCCCATCGAGCCGGCCATCTTGAACGCGTTTTCGTTCGAGTCCACGTCATGGTACGAGCCAAAATGCAGCGTGACCTTGACGTCGACCACCGGGAAGCCAGCAAGGACGCCCGAAGTGAGTGTGTCCTCGACGCCCTTCTGGACCGCAGGGATGTACTCGCGAGGCACGACACCGCCCTTGATCGC
>RFPW01000206.1 GCA_009925965.1 Betaproteobacteria bacterium | reverse complement strand
AGCGATCATCGAGCGACTCAATTCCGAGGTGGTCAAGATACTTGAGGCTCGCGATTTCACAGCCAAACTCGATGCCATTGGCGCCAACCCGATGCCGATGACCGCTACGGCGTTTGATCAATTCGTTCGAACGGAGACAGAGAACGCTGCCCGCCTGGTGAAGGCCGCTGGAATCAAGGCAAATTGAAAAAACACCAGACAGGGGTAGCGGCTGAGCGGCCAGGCACGCAGCCCAGCCGAGCTTAGCGCTTGGCCGTAACGCGGCGAGCCACTGCCAGGGTGGTGGCTAATATTCGTCAAAGTATGCTGGGGTAAAAGTGTCGCCGGGCAGGGACTCGATCCCTGCAACTAGCAGTCCTGTGTGCGTCAGCCGATCAGCGATAATTGCGAATCACGGAGAACCCTATGAACGAACCCTCCCAGCCGCTATCGCCTGACGCTTCGACAACTGCCCCTTCTTCAGCGGCCCCGTCCTCGTCGGCTTTCACGAAGACCGCATCTCCCGACGAATTCGCGCGGGTGACGCTTGAGCAGTGGGCGCGGGCGGCAGCCAAATCGGCGCCCAATGGCGAGGTCGATGCGCTAAATTGGGTGACGCCAGAGGGCATTACGGTCAAGCCCCTCTACACATCCGAAGACACCGAACATTTACCGTTCGCCGATACGTTGCCGGGGTTCGAGCCCTTTATCCGCGGACCTCAGGCCACGATGTATGCGGTGCGCCCGTGGACCATCCGTCAGTACGCGGGCTTTTCAACTGCGGAAGACAGCAACCGCTTCTACCGCAATGCGCTTGCGGCGGGCGGGCAGGGCGTCAGTGTAGCGTTCGACCTGGCAACCCATCGGGGTTACGACAGTGACCATCCGCGGGTCGTTGGTGATGTCGGCAAGGCGGGTGTGGCGATTGATTCCGTTGAGGACATGAAGATCCTCTTTGACGGTATTCCGCTCGATCGGGTCAGTGTCTCAATGACGATGAATGGCGCCGTGTTGCCGGTGCTCGCGGGCTACATCGTGGCAGCCGAAGAGCAGGGCGTGGATCAGTCGGCGCTCAGTGGGACGATTCAGAACGACATTCTGAAAGAGTTCATGGTCCGCAATACCTATATTTACCCGCCCGAGCCGAGCATGCGGATCATCGGCGACATCATCGAGTACACGGCGAAATTCATGCCGAAATTCAACTCGATTTCGATCAGCGGCTACCACATGCAGGAGGCGGGGGCCAATCAGGCGCTCGAGCTTGCATTCACCCTGGCCGACGGTCAGGAGTATGTGAAGACTGCGCTGGCAAAGGGCCTGAATGTCGACGATTTCGCGGGTCGCCTGAGCTTCTTCTGGGCGATCGGGATGAATTTCTATCTCGAGATTGCCAAGCTGCGTGCAGCGCGTTTGCTCTGGTGCCGAATCATGAAAGGGTTTGGGGCAAAGAGTCCGAAGAGCCTGATGTTGCGTACCCACTGTCAAACGTCGGGCTGGTCGTTGACTGAGCAGGATCCCTACAACAACGTGGTACGGACGACGATCGAGGCCATGGCTGCGGTGTTTGGCGGGACCCAGTCGCTACACACGAATAGCTTCGATGAGGCGATTGCGTTGCCGACGGAGACCAGTTCCCGGATTGCTCGCAATACGCAGCTAATCTTGCAGGAAGAAACCCATATTTCCAACGTCATTGACCCGTGGGCGGGTAGTTATCTGATGGAGTCTCTGACCCAGGAGATGGCTGATAAGGCTTGGTCCATCATCGAAGAAGTGCAGGCGCTGGGTGGGATGACCCGTGCGGTCGATAGTGGCTGGGCAAAACTGCGGATCGAAGCGAGCGCGGCGCAAAAGCAGGCTCGAATCGACAGCGGTCAGGATGTGATTGTTGGTGTGAATAAGTACAAACTGGCACAGCAGGATGAGGTCGACATCCTCGAGGTCGATAACGTTCGAGTGCGCGAAGGGCAGATCGCCCGACTGGCACAGATTCGGGTGACCCGTGACACGGCACGGGTGCAGACGGCACTCGACGCATTGACGGCGGCCGCTGAGTCGGGTCAGGGCAATCTGCTTGCGTTGAGTGTCGAGGCGATCCGACTAAGGGCGACCGTCGGCGAAGTCAGTGATGCACTTGAGAAGGTTTTCGGCCGACATCGTGCTGACATTCAGAAGGTGACGGGCGTTTATGCTGCTGCCTATGATTCGGCCGAGGGGTGGGAACAACTCAAGGTCGAGATCGACGCCTTTGCCAGCGAACAGGGGCGTCGCCCGCGGGTGATGATCTCCAAACTGGGCCAGGACGGTCACGACCGGGGCGCCAAGGTCGTCGCCACAGCGTTCGCCGATTTGGGCTTTGACGTTGACATGGGGCCGTTGTTTCAAACTCCAGAAGAATGCGCGCGGCAGGCGATTGAGAATGATGTCCATGCGGTGGGCGTTTCAACACTGGCCGCGGGCCATAAGACCTTGGTGCCGGCGATCATCGACGAGCTCAAAAAACAGGGTGGGGACGGCATCATCGTGTTTGTGGGTGGTGTCATCCCCAAGCAGGACTACACATTTTTGTACGATTGTGGCGTCAAAGGCATCTACGGCCCCGGCACACCAATCCCCGCAAGCGCCAAAGATGTCCTTGAGCAGATTCGTAGCGCACTGGCCTGAAGTCCGGACGCCTGAATTCCGGTTGCCTGATGTTCTCTAAAAGTTTTGCGCAGCATGAGTGAAGCGTTTGACGTTGCCGCGCTTTGCGATGCGATCGTGGAAGGCGGAAACGCCGGGGCCAACCCGGGGGCTAACCCGGGGGCCGACCTGGGGAACGGCCCGACAGCCCACCCCGGCGCCCGGCAGCGACGGGCGATCTCCAAGGCGATCACGCTTCTGGAGTCGACACGGTCAGAACATCGGTTGTTAGCCGACACGCTTCTCAACACCTTGTTGCCGCGTGCGGGAAACGCCTTTCGACTCGGGATCAGTGGCGTTCCGGGGGTGGGCAAGAGCACCTTTATTGAAGCGCTGGGCCTTTTCCTGATCGCCCAAGGGCATAGGGTCGCGGTGCTCACGGTGGACCCCTCATCGAGTCTTTCAGGGGGGTCGATCCTGGGTGACAAGACGCGTATGGAAATGTTGTCAGTTCATCCGTCAGCCTATATCCGGCCAAGCCCGAGTAGCGGCAACCTTGGGGGCGTTGCCGAAAAGACGCGCGAATCGATGATGGTCTTTGAGGCCGCCGGATATGACGTGGTCATCGTTGAGACGGTGGGTGTGGGTCAGAGTGAAACCGCCGTTTCCAGCATGACCGACATGTTTGTCTTGATGCAGTTGCCCAACGCGGGCGATGAACTGCAAGCGATCAAGCGCGGGGTCATGGAGCTGGCCGATCTCGTGGTTGTTAACAAGGCCGACCTCGACGCGGACGCCGCGACTCGGGCACAGTCGCAAATCCTGTCCTCGTTGCGCTTGTTTGGAATGCACGGTCACCCAGACCGCGCGCATCACGACCGGTCGATCTGGCAACCAACCGTGCTGCAGCTCAGTGCCTTAAAGGCGATCGGCATGAAACCCTCTGTGGTCGCTGCGGCATCGGAGCCAAACGTCGCGGGTGGACTCGCCGCGTTCTGGACAGCGGTCCAAACCTTTCGGGACTTGCAAACGCGAAATGGTCAGTTGGCTGCAAGACGGACGCAGCAGACCCAGGCCTGGATGTGGGAGCGCATCGAGTCTGGGCTGAAATCACGCTTCAGGGCCGACCCGGCGGTTCAGGCGGCACTACCCGCAGCACTCGAGGCCGTGCTGGCCGGTCGGCTTGCAGCGTCCGTGGCCGCTCGGCAGCTACTCGAACTGACTATGATTCCAATAAAATTAATTGAGTAAAACCCATGAATGATATTCAGAAGATGCTCGAAGAGAAGCGGGCTAAGGCCCGCCTGGGTGGCGGACAAAAGAGAATCGACTCGCAGCATGCTAAAGGTAAGTTGACGGCACGGGAGCGGCTCGAGTTGCTGTTTGA
>RFPW01000205.1 GCA_009925965.1 Betaproteobacteria bacterium | reverse complement strand
TCGACCGCTTTGTCGCAGATGGAAATCCTCTACCCGAAACGATCGCGATGGTGCTTTGGGGTAGTGACAACCTGAAGAACGAGGGTGCGCCAATCGGACAGGCCCTCGCACTGATGGGCGCCCTACCCCGGTTCGACAGTTATGGTCGCATCGCGGGTGCCACGCTCATCCCACTGAGCGAATTGGGTCGACCACGGATTGATGTGGTCATTACGCTTTCTGGCATCTTCAGAGATTTGATGCCCCTTCAGATTCGACTGCTTGCCGAGGCCGCTTTCCTGGCTGCTTCAGCAGATGAACCACTTGAGATGAACTGGATCCGCAAGCATGCGTTGGCGTACCAGCAGGAACATGGCTGCACGCTCGAGGTCGCCTCGCTACGCGTTTATGGGAACGCAGAGGGCGCCTACGGTTCGAACGTTAACAACCTCGTCGAAAGCAGCCGCTGGGATGACGAGGGCGAGCTCGCCGAAACCTACAAGCGCCGCAAAGGCTTCGCGTATGGCCGTACCGGTCGCGCCGTTCAGCAGACTGCGCTCTTGACCAGTGTTTTGGCGGACGTGCAACTGACGTATCAGAACCTGGACTCAGTTGAACTCGGTGTAACGACCGTCGATAATTACTTCGACACCTTGGGTGGTATCACCCAGGCAGTCAAGGTGGCCAAAGGTGGAAAGACGCCACCGGTTTACATTGGCGACCAAACAAAAGGCGCAGCCACCGTACGATCGTTGCGTGAGCAAGTGGCACTGGAAACCCGTACCCGAATGCTCAACCCGAAATGGTACGAAGGGATGCTCGAGCATGGATACGAGGGCGTCCGTCAGATCGAAGTCCACGTCACGAACACCATGGGTTGGTCCGCCACGACAGGCCAGGTTCAACCCTGGGTTTACCAGCAGCTGAGCGAAACGTTCATGCTCGACCCCGCCATGCGCGAGCGTCTTTCGAAGCTCAACCCAACGGCGTCGGCACGTGTCGTCAACCGTCTCATCGAGGCATCCGAGCGCAAATACTGGCAACCCGATGCAGAGACCCTCGAAGCGCTTCGACGCGCGAGCGAGGAACTCGAAGATCGGCTCGAAGGCGTCTACGAGCCAGTGACCGCCTGACCGGAGCTCCACCTTAGAGGGGGGGCCTCCCAGGCTGAGTGGGGGCCCCGTCCAGGCTCATAAGAGGGGCCGCTCTAGCTCAGTGGGGTCCCGCCCAGGCTGTCGACTCAGTTAAAAAGCCCGGCTGCGATATTGATCGCCAGGGCAAACAGCGCGGTATTGAAGAAAAAGGCCAGCACACAGTGCAAGAGGCCTATGGGTCGCAAGGCCGATCCATAAAACGAGACGTCTGCCGTCTGCCCCGATGTGCCGATCACGCACGAGAAATAAATAAAATCAAGATAGTGCGGGTTCGGAGAACCCGGGAAAATCAAGGGATCTGGCCGGTGCGCCAATCGCTCCAGATAGAAGTCGTGGGCATAGTGAATAGCAAACATGATCTGAGTAAAGGCCCATGAACTGAGCACCGTCAACCCAGCCATCGCAACATGCTGGAAACGTTGAGACTCAGGCAATGTCTGTACTGCAGCCAGCTGTGAGGCGATCGCAAAGAAGACCGTGATCGCAGCGACGACGACCAGAATCAGAATCATCCATCGACCCTCGTCCTCGTTAAGGGCCCGACGTTGCATTTGCTCCGGGCTGGATCGAAACATCATCACACCGGAAAGTATTAAATACAGAAATGCACCGAGGTTCCAGCTAACGAGAAACCTCGATCCTGCGTGTTGCCCGATCTGATCTGAAAGAACAAAAAAGGAGAGCACTGCAGTGCCAATCGACAGCAAGAGCCGCGGACGAGTCCGCAATGCGGTGAGCGGAACAAGCAAGCGGCGGGCAGGAGGTCGGGTCATACGGTTCATGTCAACTCCGGCAGATCTGGCATGATGACTTACACACTGTCCCCAATTTCATTCTCCCAATGAACCTGAAACAACTCATCGCGACGCTTTCACTCAGCCTGTTGCCGCTTCAAATGGTCAATGCTCAAGCCCCCAACCCCGTCACGGCAGCCGCAGCACAGGAGGCCGGCGCGGCTGTCACTGCGTCTGGCCTCGTTTACCGATCTCTTCGCGAGGGGACTGGAGCCAGTCCACAAGCGACCGACCGGGTGAAGGTCCACTATCGCGGAACGCTGCCAGACGGCAAAGAGTTTGATAGTTCTTATCAGCGCAATGAAGCGATCGAATTCCGTCTAAACGGTGTCATCAAATGCTGGACTGAGGGAGTCCAGAAAATGAAAGTAGGCGGTAAAGCCAAGCTCACCTGCCCCCCCGCTATCGCGTACGGCGAGCGCGGCGCTGGCGGCGTAATCCCTCCGAATGCCACCTTGATTTTTGAGGTCGAACTACTCGGAATCAACGGGAAGTAGTCGGGACAGCCCCGCCAGGTGGCGGCGACTGGTAAAGCAACGCCGCTGTCCCGAGATCGGGTCGATGAATGAGACCCCACGAGCCAGCAACTGCAAAGGATTGGAATAGTCAGGGGCGGACCCAAGCGGCGGCATGAGATCGGGGTAGATCCGGTCACCCAGAATTGGCATCCCCAGTCCTGAGAGTTGCACCCGCAACTGATGCTTTCGCCCGTTGCGCGGGGTCAGCCTGAAGTGCGAAAGACACCCAGCGCGTCCCCGGATAACCTCAATCAGTGTCTCGGCATTCGACTCGCCGGGGACGATTTCCATCTGCATGAACTGGGCACCAAGACGTTCCCGAATTCTGCATCGTGCCAAATGCGGAAACGAGAGATTCGCAGGCCAGACCGCAATCGCTTCGTAGGCCTTCTCAACCAGATGGTCTCGAAACAAGGACTGATAGCGCCCCCGCACCTCCGGCACGACCGTAAACAGAACCACCCCCGCCGTCTCGAGATCAAGTCGGTGAATGGGGGCGAGACTCTGTAGCCCGAGCAGCCGCTGGAGCCGCACGAGTACAGTCTCTTCGAGGTACCGCCCCCCAGGGGTGACCGGCAGAAAATGGGGCTTATCGACCGCCACCAAGTGTTCATCCTGGTAGAGCACATCCAGTTCGAACGGCACCCGGAGTTCCATTGGCGGTTCACGCCAGTACCAGAGCGACGCGCCTGGACGGCAGGGCGAATCTGTATCCACTGCTTGAAATTGCGCGTCGAGCACTTTGCCGCTCTGCAGACGCCTTGGCCAATCGGGCACCGCTGGAAACCGCGCCGCGAGGAATTGACCAACCGTTATCCAGGGACCCTCCACCATCGCAACACGACTCGCATTCAGGCCGTTCATGATGGGCGGCACGGTCGGCACGGTCGGCACAGTCGGCACAGTCGGCACGGGCTTGCGGCTCATGGCCTATGGCTCGCACCCTTGAGCGAAGGCGCTTCCAAGACCTTTCCGACCTCCCCTTCACAAGTCGTCTGATCAAGCCCTTTGGGGGGCGGAATTGGCGCGCTCCAGCCCACCGCGCGATTAAGCTCTCGCGCACGATCCAGGCGCCAACGCTCATCCGGAAACGTAGGATCGTAGACTGCCTCGGCGTCGATGAGACTCTCCTCGAGGCGCGTGTTCAGCGCAATCCGGTTATCAAAAACAAAGCAATTGCCTTCCCAATCGACTTCGACATCTGGAATGGTTTCAAAATAATTAAGGATGCCACCGTCTAGCTGCCACACCTCAAGGCCAAGGCTACGCAACCATGGGGCCGTCACATCGCATCGGATCCCACCCGTGCAATACATCGCAACCGGCCGTTCCTGAGCGCGCCACACTGGCGCTCGACTTTCTACAAACGCAACGAAATCCCGAAAGTGATGAACCCCAGGATCGATCGCGCCCTTGAAATGACCCACCCGATACTCAAAGTGGTTGCGGTTATCAAGCACAACACAATCTTCTCGAGCCATCAGCGTGCGCCATGAGCGCGGATCTAGGTGGGTCTCGTCCTCTTGATCGGGCTCCGGCAACAGCC
>RFPW01000204.1 GCA_009925965.1 Betaproteobacteria bacterium | reverse complement strand
CGGCCAGCGCCAACGCATCGCATTGGCACGGGCTCTGGCGGTCGAGCCCAAGGTGTTGCTCCTCGATGAGCCATTTGGGGCACTGGATGCCAAAGTACGAAAGGAGTTGCGTCGCTGGCTTCGCCGTTTGCATGATGAAGTTCATGTCACCAGCGTCTTTGTTACCCATGATCAAGACGAGGCGATGGAGGTCGCCGACCGAGTTGTGGTGATGAATCAGGGCCGGATCGAGCAGCAGGGAAGCCCCGATGAGGTCTACGACCATCCGGCCACACCCTTTGTGCTGCAGTTCTTGGGTGACGTGAATTTGTTTCATGGCCGCCTGGGCGCAGCGGAGGAAGACGTGTTCTACGTTCGGCCCCACGAACTGGAAATCGTCACAGAGCCCGGTGCGGACACCTGGGCTGTGACGCTGGTGGACACCCTGACGGTGGGTCCCAACACGCGACTTGAGTTTGCCCTCGATGACGCCGCGCAGCGCGCTGGCGGGCAAAGTCAACGGGCGGCGCACGTCGATGTCGAGTTGCCCCGGGCCGCGTTTTCTGAGCTTCGCGATCGGCTCGGACTTCGATCGGGCACGCGGGTTCATTTGCGACCACGCCGGATTTCGCGGTTCAAGCTTTCCGTCTGACGCTTGGATCGGTCCGAGCCGTGGTTGGGTGGTGGTGATCGGCCATTGGGTGTAGTGTCCGGTGATTGCCCGCCTGTCAAGGAGCGCCCGTGAATGCCCGGATTGACCTCGATGAGGTGAGATCTTTTTTGGAGCTCCAGCCCGAGACCACGAAGATCTATCTAGGTTGCGATTCCGAGCGTGTGCTGATCGGAAAGCAGTGGTTTGCCGAGTTCACGCTGGCGATCGTGATTCATATCAATGCCCGGAACGGCTGCAAGATTTTTGGCGAAGTCCAGCGCGAACGTGACTACGACAAATCGCGCCGCAGCCCCCGCTTGCGCCTGATGACCGAGGTCTACAAGGTCGCAGCTCTCTACCTGAAGCTCGCGGACGTTCTCGAGCATCGGCACGTCGAGGTGCATCTCGACATCAATCCCAACCAGATGTACGGCAGCTCTTGTGTCGTGGATGAGGCGATCGGCTATATCCGCGGCACCTGCAATGTGTTTCCGATGGTCAAACCGCAGGCATTCGCTGCAACCTACTGTGCTGATCGGCTCAAAGAGATTCTGGATCAGCGGCGCAAGGCCGCCTGACCGCAATCAGTCCAACCTCAATCGAAACTCAACGAGAAAGCGGTGCAAGTGGCGCAAGTGGCAGTGGGCCGCCGTTTGGAATCGGGGTACGGTCCACGTTAAGGACCATTGCAACGAGCGTGTAATAGCCGTTGACCGCGATCAGATCCATCAGGCCCTGTTCACCAAACCGTTCAAGAGCGGCCTGATAGGTCGAGTCACTGACGACCTTTTGCTGGTGCAGTTCGGTACAAAAATCATAAATGATCGCCTCATCTCGCGGCATACTCGTCGGACGTTGACCCTGCGCGATTGACTGAGCGATTTGAGGGTCGAGACCAGCTTGAAGTGCCAGGCGGTGGTGGGCGAACCATTCGTATTGCGCATTCCAGTGACGGGCCGTGATCAGGATCGCCAGTTCATTGAGTTTGAACCCGAGCGAACTCTTGAATCGAATATAAGAACCAACTCGCTGCAGGTGCTCGCCGACTTCAGGACTGCGCAGAAAGACGCTAAATGGACTTCCTGGGGTTGATCCCGCCGTGGCTGCTGAGCCCGCGACGTTGGCACGCGGTCCGGATCGAATGCTTTCCGCCAATTCCCGTTGGGCTGGCGTCATTTCTTCGAGCGGGATCAATTTGAAGCGGCGCCCATCCGGTGTTTGCTGGCTTTGCGCCTGGCTTCCCAGCGCGAGAAGGGCTGCGGCAATCAGGGCATTCAGGGCAATCGGGACCCATCGATGGGCGTTGTGGATGCGCATTGGTTTTGTATCCATTGTTGTCTCCATCTTGATCTCCATTTGCCATCATCATGACAGCGACTCGTGGGCTGCGCCAAGTGGATTGGGCCACGTGCTCTCGGGCATGGTCCACAATGTAGGATTGCCGAAATCGTCGATGCACGCTGCTATGAGTCTCTCGCCACCCGTCGCCCGCCAGCCCCTCCATACCCGAACCATTGTCTGTGATGGTTTTCGGCGTGAAGATGGTCTTTACGATATCGAAGCCCGGATGGTCGATACCAAGGCTTATGACTATACGGAGGCCTATCGCGGTCCTCGTCCCGCCGGTTCGCATGTGCATGAGATGTGGGTCAGGCTGACCCTTGGCGACGACATGGTCGTGCGCGCCATTGAGGTTTCAATGCCAGCGGCGCCTTACCCGACCTGTCAGAGCGCAAAGCCCAATTTCAGCGCTCTGGTCGGTGCCGCGATTGGTAGCGGCTGGCGTCAGGCCGTACAAACCGCAGTCGGACAAACCCGCGGGTGTACCCACGTGCGTGAGCTCCTGTTTCCAATGGCCACCGTGGCGTTTCAGACGATCGGGGGTTGGACGCCCGACGGGGAGACGCGTCGACCCGACCGGATCCAACTGGGCGGTCGCCCCTTCTTTATTGATGGCTGCATTGCATGGGCAGCCGACGGCGACGTGGTTGCGCAACTGCACCCACAGTATTCAACCGGCAAGCGCTCAACAAGCGACCAATAGGGCTAATCGTGATGGTCGATAAGACGATACCGGAGTCTATTACGAAAGCGCAGACACCCAAAGTTGCGTTGATCACGGGCTCGGGGACCGGCGTAGGTGCTGCCACCGCGCTGATGTTGGCGCAACGCGGGTGGCGCGTGGTGATCAATTATTCACGCAGTGAATCCGAGGCGCGTCAGTCTCAGCTCGCCTGTGAGCAGGCTGGGGCCGAGACCTTATTGGTCCGTGCGGACGTTGCCCAAGATGCGCAATGCAAGGCACTGACCGACGCGGCGGTGCAACGTTGGGGCCGGATCGATGCGCTGGTTAACAACGCAGGCGTGACCAGTTTTGCGGGTCCGAGCAACTGGGACGCTCAGGACGCCGAGACTTTTCAGCGCATTCTCGGCGTCAATACCGTGGGGGCTTTTCAGATGATCCGCGCCTGCGCGCCGCACCTGCGCGAGTCGCGGGGCGCGATCGTTAATGTCTCATCCGTGGCGGGTTCACTGGGAATCGGGTCTTCAGTGGCCTACGTCGCATCGAAGGGGGCCCTGAACGCACTGACGCTTCATCTGGCGCGGGCGATGGCACCTGAGGTTCGAGTCAATGCCGTGTGCCCGGGGCTGATCACCACCCGATGGTTCGTTGACGGGTTTGGTCAGGAGCAATATGACAAGATCAAGGCGGCCAACGAGCAGGCGACCCCGCTCGGTGAAGCCAGCAGTCCCGAGGACGTCGCCGAGGCCATTGTGTGGCTCATCACCAGTGCGCGCACGATGACCGGGGAACTCTTACAACTCGACGCCGGCATGCATCTGGGCTCAGCCCAGACCCGGCGCTAAGGGCGTTTTTTTGGAGCACCATGATGTCGAATTTTTTTAATCGTTTTTCAACGGCGACCAGAGGGTTGACCCTGGACAGCCTCACATCGATCACGGCGATCACGGCGATCACGTCCATCACATCGGTCATGGCGATCACCGCGGCGACCTCGTTGACCCTCACTGTGCCTGCGTCTGCCGTTGCAGCCGACCTGAAGCGGATCGACAAGGCCGCGGATCTGCCGACCTTCAGCTATGCGATTACGGACTCCCTGGAAAAGGTGGTCCGTGATCAGGCGACTTTCGTGCGCGTCACGCAAGCGATCCGCGCCGATACCGAATCCACGCTGGCGCGTTACGACATCGCCGACAAGTCAGCCGTGCAGAACTTGCGCGCGGTCCTGATGCAACTGGATTTTCTGGCCGGCAACTATGCCGCTGCCTTGGCGGGTGCCGAGACGATCCGTTCGCTCGAAGACAAGCCTGCAATGAAACTCTTGTCGGGCATCCGGTTGCGGGCGATGGTGTCGGCAGCGCAGTC
>RFPW01000203.1 GCA_009925965.1 Betaproteobacteria bacterium | reverse complement strand
GGGAGGCCAGTTGGATAAGGGAGTGGATATCCGGGTGGGCCAGGTGGGTAGCCGGGCTGTGGCCATCGCGGATCAAACCCGCTGCTCGCGCCTGCCGCGCCCCGATTGCCAGGGTCGGGGCGAGCCCAGACACTCAAAGGGTATGCGGGTGGTGGTTGCCATGCCGGCGGAAGTGCGGAGGGTCGGGGGAAACCTGCGCGGTCCAGGGCGCCGCCCCAGCTGGGTTCCTGAAAGCCGCTGAAACGTTCTTTGCCGACGGCGAGGGCGGGAAAGCCAACGCCGAATCCCAATCTTCTGTAAGCGGTCAGGTCAGCCGTGGTTTCAACCCGCGCCTCGAGAAAAGGGACTCCTCGGGAGAGGAGCCAGAATCGCGCCTCGTCACAGGGCTCGCCGCAGTTATCGGGGGTATAGAGCACCACTGGCGAACGCAAGGCCAGTGATTGCAACGCAGGTGGGACCCCTGCGAGCCAGGCCGGTGCTTGCGGAGCGGCAGGAACCCCTGGCTGGCCAGGTTGACCGGGTGACCCCGGAGTTCCTGGGGTGCCTGGAGTTCCTGGTTGACCGGGCATGACCGGATAACCCGTGATGATCTGGGGCCGCTGTGAGCTCCTGGGTGCGTTGGTGATGGTCTCCGCGATCGTGGGAGTCGACACCACGATGGTGGCCGCTAGAAATATCGATGCCGTCAGGCGGGACACATAGCGAGCGCCGTCTCGCGATGGCTGATTTTGATTCGGCATCAAAAATCTCCTAAGCCGCGAGGGCGGGGTCTTCAGCCATGCCCTGATGCCGCAGGAGTGCGTCGATACTTGGATCGCGGCCGCGGAACGAACGGAACGACTCGATCGCAGGTCGGCTGCCGCCGACCGATAAGATTTCGTCGAGAAATCGCTTTCCCACGAAGGAATCGACAGGCCCTTGCGCGGCCTCTTCGAAGGCTGCAAAGCAATCGGCGGAGAGCACTTCGGCCCACTTGTAGCTGTAATAGCCGGCAGCATATCCGCCTGCAAAGATGTGCGCGAAGGTGTTTTCGAAGCGGTTGAAAGCCGGCGGGACGATCACAGCGACTTCGTCGCGCACGGACTGGATGAGCGCGCGAACGTCGGGGGCTTGACTTTGGCTGGTCGCTGCGTGGAGCCGCATGTCGAAGAGCGAGAATTCGACTTGGCGCAGTGTCTGGAGACCGGCCTGGTAGTTCTTGGCGGCGACCATTCGGTCAAACAGTGCCTTTGGAAGTGGTTCGCCGCTATCGACCTCGGCGCTCATTGCGCGCACGACGTCCCATTCCCAGCAGAAATTCTCCATGAATTGACTCGGCAACTCGACCGCGTCCCATTCAACGCCATTGATTCCGGCGACGTCAGAGGTTGAAACTCGGGTGAGCAGATGGTGTAGCCCATGGCCGAATTCGTGGAAAAGGGTGATCACGTCGTCGTGCGTCATCAGGCCCGGCCGATCGCCGACGGGCGGCTGACCATTACAATTGAGATAAGCAACGGGCGTTTGCAGCTGGCCCTCGGGACGCAGCCAGCGGTTGCGAGCGTTGTCCATCCACGCGCCACCGCGTTTGGTTGAGCGGGCGTACAGATCGACGTAAAACTGGCCGACGAGGTCGGGACCGGTTGACCCCGCGCGCTCGACTCGCCAGAAACTCACATCGGGATGCCAGACTGGGGCTTCATCGCGGCGGATGGTGACGCCAAACAGTCGTTGAATGACGCCAAAAAGGCCCTCAAGGACTCGTGGGGCCTGAAAGTAGCGTTTGACTTCCTGATCCGAGAACGAATATCGAGATTCTTTAAGTCGCTCACTGGCAAACGCAATGTCCCATGCCTCGAGTGCGGGCAGGGCCAGTTCTCGTTGTGCGAATTCGCGGATGTCGGCGAGGTCGCGTTCTGCAAAGGGCCGGGCGCGGCGGGCCATATCTCGCAGAAAGGTGATCACCTGTTCGGGCGACTCGGCCATCTTCGGCTCTAGCGACAGTTGGGCGTAATTGTCGAAGCCCAACAACGCAGCTTCTTCGCCGCGAAGTGCCAGAATCTCCGCAATCAGGGGCGCATTGTTTTTTTCAGCCGATCCGAGATCAGAGGCGCGGGTGACATACGCCCGATACATGCGCTCGCGAAGGGCGCGGTTCTTGGCGTATTGCATCACCGGGAGGTACGACGGCATCCGAAGGCTAAATGCCCAGCCGGGTTTGCCCGCCTTTTCTGCCTCTGCGCGGGCCTCGTCACACACGTCTGTGGGCAGACCGTCGAGTTCGGCTTGGGTCTGGACAAAGATTAGTTCGGCGTTGGTAGCGTCGAGCACATTTTCGGAAAATTTTTGCGATAACTCGGCCAGGCGTTCGGCAATCGAGGCGAATCGGGTGCGCTGAGCGCCTTCGAGTTCAGCGCCACCCAAACGGAATGCACGGAGCGAATGTTCGACTGCGCGCTGCCGCTCCCGCGCAATGTCTGCGTCCGAATGAGCCCAACCGGCGGAGGCCGCGAGCGCTTTGGTGCGGCTGTAGAGTTGGCGGTTCTGGCCGAGTTCGGTCCAAAACTCGGTCACCTTGGGCAGGGCCGCGTTATAGGCTTCGCGCAGGCTGGGTGAATCATCGACGTGGTTGAGATGCCCGACCATATTCCATGCTCGGGCAAGACGCTCGGTCGCGGTTTCCAGGGGGGCGACCAGCGTTTCCCAGCGTGGCTCAGTTGTGTCGTTTTGCGCGCGCTCGACGGCCTCACGGGCGCCCTGGAGTAATTGCTCGATGGCGGGGCCAACGAGCTCCGGGCGGAACTGGTCAAACTGAGGCAGACCGGTGAAATCAAGCAGGGCGTTCGAGTCAAGGTTAATCGCGTTGTCAAGCATGTCGATTTTCGCGTTTGATTTGTTGTTCGGCGGCTTCAATGGTGTTCATTAAGAGCATGGCGATGGTCATTGGACCGACCCCGCCCGGGACGGGTGAGACGGCCGACGCGACGCGCGCGACGCTTTCATAATCGACGTCGCCGCACAGGGTGCCATCGGTTTGTCGGTGGATGCCCACATCAATAACAACGGCTCCAGGCTTAACCATGTCGCCATTGATCATTTTGGGCTTGCCTGCCGCTACGACCAGAATGTCAGCGCGGCGAGTCTGTGCGGCCAGGTCGCGGGTTTTGCTATTGCAGATGGTCACTGTGGCGCCGGCCGCCTGAAGCATGAGTGCCATCGGTTTGCCGACGATATTACTGGCGCCAATGACAACTGCTTCGGCGCCGCGAAGTGGAATCGTTTCATGTTCGAGCATTGCCATCACGCCAGAGGGCGTGCAGGGACGCGGGCCAGGGCGTCCGGTCATCAGCGCACCGGCATTCGCGATATGAAAGCCATCCACGTCTTTCGCGGCTGAGATGGATTCGATCACCGTATGGGCGTCGACCTGGGGTGGTAGTGGCAATTGCACCAAAATGCCATGGACATCGGGTGCCTGATTAAGAGCCTCGACGCGTTGCAATAGATCAGCCTGAGTGATGTTTTCTGGCAAGTGCTCGAGGATTGACCGGATGCCGGCCTCTTCGCACGCTTTGACCTTGTTGCGCACGTAAACCGCAGAGGCGGCGACGTTGCCAACCAAAAGGACTGCCAATCCTGGCTGGTGGCCAGACGCTGTGAGCGTTGCAGCGCGTTGCGCGACTTCGGCGCGGATGGCTTGGGCGAGCCGGATGCCGTCAATCCGGCGGGCGATAGGTTGGGTCAAGGCGGGCTCCTCTTAAAAGATTCTGAAAATAGCATGGGGAGGGCCTACGGGGGCCTTGAAGCCACTGACAGGTTGCCCCAATTGCAAACCTTGTCACTCTTCGCTGCTGCCGCAGACGGGGGTATAGCTCAGCTGGGAGAGCGCTTGCATGGCATGCAAGAGGTCAGCGGTTCGATCCCGCTTACCTCCACCAAGTTCGGCAGCTCGTTGGACCAGTCGCGCTAGTTGATTTGTTTTGCCTCGTCCCGTTCGTCTAGAGGCCTAGGACACGACCCTTTCACGGTCGGTACAGGGGT
>RFPW01000202.1 GCA_009925965.1 Betaproteobacteria bacterium | reverse complement strand
GGCATGCACGTGCACCAGTCAGTCTGGAAGGACGGCAAGAATCTGTTCGCTGGCGATAAGTACGCCGGCCTCAGCGAATTCGCCTTGCATTACATCGGTGGCATTATCAAGCACGCTCGCGCGCTGAATGCGATCACCAACCCCGGTACCAACTCGTATAAGCGGCTGGTCCCTGGGTTCGAAGCACCTGTGAAGCTGGCTTACTCGGCCCGCAACCGGTCTGCATCGATCCGGATTCCTTATGTCGCCAGCGACAAAGGCCGCCGCATTGAGTGCCGCTTCCCTGATCCATTGTGCAACCCATATCTCGGCTTCGCGGCTATGATGATGGCTGGCCTTGATGGGGTTCAGAACAAGATCAATCCTGGCGATCCGTCCGATAAAAACTTGTACGATCTGCCCCCCGAAGAGGACGCGAAGATCCCAACCGTCTGTCATTCGCTGGATCAGGCGCTTGAGTATCTCGACAAAGACCGCGAGTTCCTGACCCGCGGTGGCGTTTTCACCAACGAAATGATCGACGCCTACCTGGCGCTCAAGCATGAGGAAGTGACGCGCTTCCGCATGACAACGCACCCGGTCGAGTTCGATATGTACTACTCACTCTGATGACAGCGCGTCCGGGCCGGGCCCCCCATGCGTGGGTGCTTGGCTCGGCGTTGCAACCGGGCGCCTTTTGGGCGCTTGTGATTTTGACCGCACTGGCGATGGGCACTCCAGCCGTCGCTATTGCTCAAGTCTTTCGATGTGAATCCGAAAGCGGTGTTCCGGAGTACACCAACACCCCGCGCGCCAAATGTCGCCGCCTCGATCTCGCCCCTCTGACGACCATTCCCGCGCCGCCCTCGAAGTCATCTTCGACCCTACCGACGTCGACGCCAAACTCACCAACGTCGCCGAATGCTCCGGGCCCAGCATCCGGCGCGACTTCGCAGCGCCCAAATAGTTCGGGCTCGAGTGGTGGGACCGCCCTGAGGATCGATCCCGCCACACAGAAGTCACGTGACACCGATCGGCGTCGCATCCTGCAAGATGAACTCTCCAAGGAGCAGGCCCGCCTGGATTCCCTGCAGCCGGAAATCGTTGCGGCGGAGGCTGCTCTCGCCAAAGATGGGTCTGCTAAAGCGCCGGATCGACTGACTCGGTTGCGCGAAGAACGAGCGCGAACGGAATGTGAAGGCGCTCAATCGCGAAATATCGTTACTGAAAGACTAATACACCGAGGAAACTCAGAATGCGAACCGCTAGTCCGTTGCAATCGGCACCCATGATGGCCGAATGGGCTGGGCTAGAGCTCGTCCCGAGCGGCGTAGTGATCCTTGACGAGCATGGCCGGACGCGCTTTCTGAATCCCATGGCAGAACAACTGCTGGGCGTATCCGTTCGGGCGGTCGTGGGTCAGACGTTTTGTTCTGCGATCGAGGCTTTGCTCGCCGATCAGTTAGCGGGCCGATTGGGAATCAAGCACCTTGATCTGCGCCTGGAACGAATTGGACGAGACTCAGAAGATCGCCCCGTTTTAGGGCGAGATATGCGCGAGGGATTTCAATTCGAGTCGATTGCAGTGGCTCTCGATGCGAGCTTTGCACCATTCAGAGGCGTCTTGCTGGAATTGCGCGAAATTGATCAACGCTTGCGAGTTGATCGCGAAGAGCGCTTATTGCAATCGACCCAGGTCAGCCGAGAATTGGTGCGCAATCTGGCACATGAAATCAAGAATCCACTCGGAGGCATTCGTGGTGCGGCCCAGCTGTTGGAGGCGGAACTCCCTGATGCAGATTTGCGGGAATACACCAGCGTCATCATCAAGGAGGCGGATCGGCTGCAAACGCTCGTGGATCGATTACTCGCACCGCATCGCGTTCCGCGCATCGTGGACGACGTCAACATTCATGAAGTCTGTGAGCGGGTGCGATCGGTGGTCCTGGCGGAGTTCCCGGTCGAGCTCGATATTCAACGCGATTACGACGCGAGTCTCCCGGAGTTCCGGGGTGATAAAGAACAGTTGATCCAGGCGCTGCTGAACCTCGTTCGTAACGCCGCCCAAGCCATGGGTGGAGTGGGGGCGATTTTGTTGCGCACACGGGTTGCACGTCAGGTAACAATCGCGCGCCAGCGATTCCGATTGGCACTGGACTTGCATGTGATTGATGAGGGCCCGGGGGTACCAGAATCGATACGTGACCGGATCTTTCTTCCACTCGTTTCGGGCCGCGATGGGGGCAGTGGTTTGGGTCTTCCGCTGGCGCAAACGTTCGTGCAGCAACACCTCGGCACGATCGAATGCGACAGCCGACCCGGCCGGACCGATTTTCGGATCCGGTTGCCATTGCCCTGCTCAGATTAACCCTGCTCAGATTAAGTTAACGAACGCCTCCCTCAGATGGGTAGGCGCATAGGCAAGGACGGAGACTATGGACGCAGTGTGGGTTGTCGACGATGACCAATCCATCCGCTGGGTGCTCGAACGGGCGCTCAGCAAAGAAGGATATTCGGTCAAAGCCTACAGCGACGCGCGTGAAGCCTTGTCTGCATTTGATCTGGCGATCGCGCCGGGTGGCAATCCCCCGCAGGCCATCATCTCTGACGTTAGGATGCCGGGGCAGAGCGGTGTTCAGATGCTCGCGCGGATGAAAGCTCGCAGGCCCGCGTTACCCGTCATTATCATGACTGCATTCACCGACCTGGATACCGCGGTGCAGGCGTTCCAGAGCGGCGCGTTTGAGTACTTGCCGAAGCCTTTCGACTTGTCCCAGGCGCTCGATTTGATTCGTCGCGCCGTCGCCGAGGGCAAGCGCGAGGCTGCTGTCGAAGAAATCCTCACCGAAGCGCCCGACATGCTGGGTCAGGCGCCCGCCATGCAGGAAGTTTTCCGCGCGATCGGGAGATTGTCTCAATCGAGCGTGACAGTGTTGGTGACGGGCGAATCTGGAACCGGAAAAGAGCTGGTCGCACGCGCTTTGCATCGCCACAGCCCCCGCGCTAACAAGCCGTTCGTGGCTCTCAACACGGCCGCTATTCCGCGCGATCTGCTCGAAAGTGAGCTCTTCGGTCACGAGCGCGGCGCCTTCACCGGCGCCCAAGCGATGCGTCGGGGTCGCTTCGAGCAGGCAGAAGGCGGAACCCTGTTTCTCGACGAAATCGGCGACATGCCCCCGGAATTGCAAACCCGATTGTTGCGGGTATTGTCAGACGGACACTTTTATCGGGTTGGCGGCCATTCACCACTGCGCGCGGATGTAAGAGTGATTGCAGCCACGCATCAGGCCCTCGAAGCCCGTGTTCGGCAGGGTTTGTTTCGCGAAGACTTGTTTCATCGATTGAATGTCATCCGTCTTCGCCTGCCTGCCTTGCGTGAACGGCCGGAGGATGTGCCCCTGCTGGCCCGACATTTCCTGAGCACCAGCTCGCGCAGTCTGGGGACGGATCCTAAGCGGCTCACCGATGCTGCGGCTGCGGTCAATCTGCTGGCGCGCTTCGGCTGGCCAGGGAATGTCCGTCAGCTGGAAAATGTCTGTCATTGGCTCAACGTCATGGCGCCGGCGCAAACCGTTGATGTGGGAGATCTGCCACCTGAGATTCGGGAGCTGCTCACCGATGATGCGCATGGGCGAGAGCTTGTCGCCGCTCAGGTGAATGGTTTTCATGAGGAGGGGATTCGAGCCGGCGCGGGTATCGGGGAATCGCTCGTCAGCGAGATTCATGCCGAGTTAGGCAATGATGATCGTTCCAAGAATGGCGTTAGCGGGCATCCGGTGCTCGTTGGCTCCGATGCGGGGTCTGATGCAGGCTCGGGCTCGGTGACTGGGCCGGGCCGATGGGGAATTCAGCTGGAGCGGGAAGTCGACTCACTGTTGAATGCGCAATGCTCAGAAGGCGATCCGCCGGAACATAGCGATCTGATGGATCGTCTGGTTCGAGAGTTTGAAACGACTCTATTGACGACGGCCTTGCGGCATACCCGGGGCCGAAGGATCGAGGCGGCGCAGCGGCTGGGGATCGGGCGCAATACGATTACGCGGAAAATCAAGGAATTGGGGATCGAGGACTAGGCTTGGCTGCGGCAAGGGTGCGGGCATCCCTGCGG